>CAXUBM010000047.1:0-9997 GCA_964249235.1 uncultured Acetobacteraceae bacterium
CGAACGAGGCCTCTGCAGCTTCGGTCGGCATCACCCGCCCGAGCGCAGGACACGCGCGGGCGGAGGGCAAGTCGCTGCTCGTTGCGCTGGTCCATGCCATGGCGCGGCAAGCGGCGGCGGAGGCTTGGGCTGCGGCCATCCACCCCGTCAGTAAGGAACCTTCGTAATGGCCCGCACTCGACCTTTGCCGCGTTCGTCGACGTCCGTCCCGGCACTGCCCATGCACACCGTCGCCACTGTCGCGGAGATCTGCCAAGTGTCGGAGCGCACCGTCCGTCGCTGGATCGACGCCAAGCTGCTCAAGGCACACCGCCTGAGCCGCGCAGTCCGCATCTCGGAAGCCGATCTGCAGTCCTTTCTCGACCGCAGCCGCTAGACCGGCACTCCTGTCAGCGCATGTCCATGTATTTCCACCGGCTTTCGCACCCGCGTCACTGCACCGGCTGCGTAACTCACAACGCTATACAGCACGCGTCCTCACGTTTGGCGACCTCTGGACACCAAGGTCGCAAGGAGATCAGCCATGTCACTTGACGTCATCTCGAACGGCCACCGTGTGATTACCACAGCCTCGTCGCTCGCGGAACTGCACACCGCCCTCTCCGCGGACCGGAGCCTACCGGCCGCGCGGCAGCGCGACATGCTCTCCGCCCTGTCGTCGCTCGGCAGAGCATTGGGTCGCCCCCTCGAGGCGATCCAGGCGAACCCCGCCCAGCTTCGCGAGGCCTTGGCCGACCTCACCCCAGCGATGGTCGGGATGAAGCCCGGTCGCTGGCGGAACGTGCAAAGCCTGCTGAGCGTCGCCCTCGCCCATGTCGGCGTCGTCGCCGTCCAGGGGCGCCTGCGCGGGAAGCCGTCACCGGCCTGGCAGACGACCCTGTCGCTGCTCGGGACGGGGGTCGGCCGCCACTATCACCTGTGGCGTTTTGCCCGCTACTGCACGGAAGTCGGCATCCAACCGGCGAGCGTCGATGACGCGGTGATCGCCCGTTACCAGGGCGACCTGACCGAGCGGAGCCTGGTCAGCCATCCGAAGCGCGCCGCGCGGGAGGTGGCGCGGGCCTGGAACGAGGCGCTCGCCGCCCACCCGGCCTGGCCCCAACAGACCCTGACGATCCCCGACAACCGGAATGTCTATGCCCCGGACTGGTCCGCCTATCCGGCGGCGCTGGTCGAGCAGAGCGAGGCCTGGTTTGCGCGTCTGGCCGATCGGCGCCTGTTCAACGGCCGCCCGGGCAAGGCACTCAAGAGCAGCAGCGTCGAAAGCCACCGGCGCCACCTGCGGGCCTACCTTGGCGCCCTCGCTCAGAGCGGCGTCAAGCCGGAAGAGCTGACCGATCTCGCCGCCGCCGTTCATCCCGATCGCGCCGCCGTCGCCATGAACTACTTTTGGGAGAAAGCCGGCGAGCACTCGACGGTCTATACTTACAAGCTGATCCAGCTCGTGCTGGCCATTGCCCGTCACGCGGTCAAGCTGCCTAAAGAGCAGATCGTCGAGCTCGAGAGGATGGTCCCCGACCTCAAGCCGGTCGGCGGCCGCATGACCGAGCGCAATGTCGGTCGCCTCCGGCAGCTTGACGACCCGCACAAGCTGCAAACGCTTTTACGGCTCCCGGCGACGTTGCTCGCCAGTGCCAAGCGCCTCGGACCGCCAACCGTGCGGACCGCTCAGGAGGTTCAGACCGCGGCCATGGTCGAACTGCTCCTCCATGTGCCGATGCGGCTCGGCAATCTGAACGGCCTGCGTTTGGGCGTGAACGTCCTGCGCGATCGGCGTGGGATCGTCCGCGTCACCGTGCCGGGCGAGGCGGTCAAGAACGGGACGCCGATCGACGTCCCACTCCCCGCCTCCGCGTCTCGGCTGCTCATCACCTACATCGACACCTATCGTTCGCTGCTCGCGCCGCCGCAGTCCGACCGTCTGTTTCCGGGCAGGACGGCTGGACGGCCGAAGACCGGCGAGGCGACCCGAAGCCAGATCCGAAAGGCGCTCGCCAAGCATGTCGGTATCGACTTTCGCCCGCATGGCTTCCGGCACCTGGCGGCTTACCTGATCCTCAAGGAAGACCCGACGGCGCACGGGCTCGTTCAGCGGCTCCTGGGGCACACGTCGCTGCACGCCACCATGACGTTCTACTCCGGGCTGGAAACCGGCGCCGCGCACGAGCACCTCGACGCCCTGATCGCGCGACAGCGGGCGGCCGCCGAGCCCAGCGTTGGCAGGAGGGCGGTCCGATGACGGCCGCTCAGCCGAAGCGGGCACGGCACCCTGCCCTGCCCTTGGAGCAATGGCCGGCGGCGGATCAGGAGGCGTGGTCGGCCGCGATCCGGCCCAAGAAGTTCCTCAAGCCGGCGGGCAAGGGCGCGGAGTGGCGCCCCGCCTCCCGGCGGTCCGCGATCGGGGCGTATGGCCGATGGCTGGCCTGGGCGTCCGCGCAGGGTGCCGATCTGGCTGGCGAGGCTCCGCCCCGGCGGATGACGGCGGAGCGGCTCGAGCTTTACGCGCTGTTTCTGCTGGAGGGTCGGTCCACGGTGACCGCCGCCAGCACCTTCGGGGTGCTCTGCATGGCGGTGATCGCCATGTTTCCGGACGAGGACTGGGGATGGCTCCGCGCCATGCAGAAGCAGCTGCACCGGCAGGCGAAGCCCTCCCGGGTCAAGCGGCTGGCGCCGGCGCACAAGCTGTTTCAGCTCGGGGTCGATCTCCTCGACGGGGCCGCCGCGACGCTCGATCGCGCTCGGGACGCCGAGATGACCCCGCAGGTGATCCATCGGGCGGCGCGGGACTCCCGGGACGGGCTGATCATCGCGCTGCTGGCGTCACGCCCGCTGCGGATCAAGAACCTCACCGCCATGGAGATCGGGACGCACGTTCGGCAGACGAGCACCCGGACGACGATCGAGTTCAGGGGCGAGGAGACCAAGACGGGCGCTTCGATCTGCGTCGCCTGGCCGGAGGAGCTCCTGCCGGCGCTCGGGCGCTACCTGCGAGAGGTCAGGCCGATGCTGATCGCAGCGCCGCCCACCGGTGGCAACAAGCGGCCGCTGGTCGGGCCGGGTGCTCGCCTTTGGGTCGGGCAAGGCGGCACGGCGCTCTCGCCTGGCGGACTGAACGACGCGCTCGAACGTCACACGGAGGAACGGTTCGGCGTGCCGATGACCGCGCATCGCTTTAGAGACAGCGTTGCAACGACCATCGTGGACCAAGACCCGTCGCAGCTTAACCTCGCGGCACAGATGCTCGGTCATAAACGGCTGACTACGACGGAGCGGCATTATGTCGAGCCCGAGACAGCAAACGCGTACGTCGCTCACTGCCGTAGAATAGGGTCGTTGCGTCAGCCGCATCGTCGCGTTGCTGCATTGCGCCGATCTCGGCTGAGGTGAGTCGAGCAGGAGCCCTCCCTGGTCGGTATTGGCCGAGAGCGACGGTCCGCTTCAGAGAAGCTGACCGAAGAAAGCGGACGCACGATCAAGGCCGGACGGCCAGCATCCTTTTTATCCCGAAACCCGCCGGGCCAAGAATTTGTGGCGCAGTAAAGCCTCTCGCTAGAAACGGTCGACTTCGAGACAGTGGAAGGTCACAGAGAAGCTGTCGGCCGTGCTTTAAGCGTTTGGCATCCCGGCATCGCGCAGTCCGTCAGTGATCCTCTCCATCACAGACGATGAGAACACCATCGCGTCGGCAATCGACGCGATCGTCAGCTCTGGTTGGTCTCGGAGCAACGCAGCGACACCGCCCTCCGACCGCCGTTGATCGCCAAGCGCCGCGTAAGCCGGGATGAGATTACGGTAGATCCAAGCTGCTTTCGGATTGAGTGCGAGCGCTTGCTCCATTCGCCGCACAGCCCTGGCCTGCTCAGAGCGGATGAAATGCGCGACGCCCAGACCCGCCAGGTAGTTGAAGAAACCTTCCCCGAGCGGATCCAGCATCATGGCATTTCTGAAGTATCGCTCCGCTCGCCCTGGCTTCTCCTGATAATTCGCAAGCCAGCCACTTCGAGCATGGGCGCTCGGCAGCTGCTCGTCCAAGCGGAGCGCACGCTCGAGAAGCGCCTCCGCACCACTGCGTTCCGATACCAGCATCAGAGCTGTCGCAATCGTAGTCAGACACTCTGGATCGTCCGGCCCGATCTCCGTCGCACGCACGGCATAGCGGCGCGCCTCGTCCCGTTCGTGCGCTAGGTCTGCCGACCAGTTGTAAACGGAGCGCTGCGCGTGACACCAAGCCGCGAGCGACATCGCGCTACGCTCGTCGGGCTGCTCGGCCAGGATCTCGTCGAGCAACGCGAGCGCTCGCCGATTTGCATCGGGATGCAGAGCAACCGCGAGCGAGCGCGCCGCCGATAACCTGTTCTCGATCGTCGGGAGATCGGTCCTGCTCCGCACCGCCGCACCCAATGCGTCGACCGCGCGCCGCACGGCAGCCGCCAGCGTGCCTGGCGATTTCCCAAGCTCGACCTGCCCGCACCACGTAACTGTGCCGAGCTGTGCATCGGCGCAACGGAGCGACAGCCGCGTCGTGGCACCGGATCGGATGACCGAACCGCGTATGACGAAGACTGGTTTGCGCCCGCAAGAATTGCGGGGTGCGGCTTCTTCGTCGACGAGATCGCACCATCGGCTTCGCCAGAGTTCCATGCCGAGCCGGTCCGAAACCTCCGCCAGCCGCGCGCGATCTTCGTCGGGCGGCACGAGCTGCAAGGGGTCGAGCCGTACGAGACTGCAGGCCTTGCGCGCCACGTCCGGGACGCGGCTCACGGATAGCCGCTCCGCCGGCGCCGGCGGGAGCGGCGACGCCAGCAAGGACGCGCTCGGCACGCCTAGAACTCGAGCAAGGCTACGACGCGCCGCCTCCACGTACGCCGCAGCTTCGCTGGCCCGCAAGCACCGCTCAAGCGACTGCACAACACGTGCGTGTCCCCACTCGTCCCAGGGCTCGAACGCCACCATCCGCCTTGCCGCCGCGAGCGCTCGCTCTGGATCTGCCCACGCGCTGTCCACGGCCGCCCTGAGAAGTGCCGATCGCACCGCAGCGAGCGCATCGCGCTCCTGCGCGAGCCATGCCGTGAACGCATCCTGTCCACGCACGTCTGCATCGACGAGTGATGGCCCGCGCCAGAGCGTCAGCGCTCGCTCGATGTCCGCTTCCGATCCCGCCGCCCTTGCCGCCGCCCGGAACGCGGCGGCGTCGACCGACAGGTTCTCGCCCGCGAGCGAGATGCCGCCGTCCGACGTGATGCGCGAGCAGCCCACGGCAGCCCTGAGTTTCGCGAGGCTCCAGCGAAGCTCACCTCGCGGATCTCCTGCCCCTTCCCAAAGCAAGTCGCTCAACTCCTCGCGTCGGCACGGGCGCGGCGCCAACGCGAGGTAAGCCAGAAGACCACGGGTTTTCCTCGACGGCGGCAAAGGCCGGCGGACGCCGGCCCGCGTAATCACGATCGGACCCAGCACAGCGACGGAGACAGGCTCATCCGGCAACGGCTGACGCTGGTGCATTTCGCTCCTCCCACGCTGGCTTCCACGCTCATTACAGCACCGCCGTGCATCATAACACCCGCAGCGCGCCGGCCGATCGGTTCGCGCAGGAGTGGGATGACTTGATGCCGCTGGAAAACGTGACGGTTGTGCTCGCGCACGGCGCCTGGGCCGATGGGTCGAGCTGGGCGAAGGTCATTCCCGCCCTGGCGGGCGAGGGCCTGCGGACGATCGCCGCGCCGTTGCCGCTCACTTCATTCGCGGACGACGTGGCCGCGCTCGACCGCGCGCTCACGCGCGCGACGGGTTCCGTCATTCTCGTGGCGCACGCCTATGCCGGCGCCGTCATCGCCGCCGTGACGCGGCGCGAGCCGGTGCGCGCGCTCGTCTACATCGCCGCCCTCGCTCCTGCCGAAGGCGAGACGGTCGCCGACAACTTCGGCCGCGGCACGCCGCATCCGAAGGCGCCGCGACTGGAACCAGACGCGCACGGCCTGCTCTACCTGTCCGAAGACGCCGTTGCCGATGCGTTCGCGCCGAACGCCACGCCGGAGGAGCGCACGGTTCTGGCCGCCGTACAGCGACCGATAGCGGCCGCGTGCATCGGTGTTCCTGTTCCGCGGCCGCTCTGGACGGAGCGGCCGGCCTGGTATCTCGTGGCCGAGCAGGACCGCATGATCGTTCGCGAGAACCAGATCTTCATGGCCGAGCGGATGAGGGCGAGCATCCATTCGCACGATGTCGATCACGCGCCGCTGCTGACCGCGCCATCTGTCGTGATCGCAACTGTCCTCGACGCCGTCGAGGCAACCGCGTCGCGCTGAACCGCCATCCCGACACAGGAGCCGCAGCTTGAACGCCGTGATCTACCGCACCGTCGACACCGGTTTGTGCAAGATCTTCTACCGGGAAGCCGGCACGCCGGGTGCGCCGAAGCTACTGCTCCTACACGGTTTCCCGAGCGCCGGTCACATGTTCCGCGATCTGATTCCGCTTCTCGCAGACCGCTTTCATCTGATCGCGCCCGACCTTCCCGGCTTCGGTCAATCTGACATGCCGCCTCGCGAAGCGTTCGCCTACACCTTCGAGGACATCGCAAACGTCATCGATCGGTTCACCGACGTCGTCGGCTTTGATCGCTACGCCGTCTACGTTTTCGACTACGGCGCACCGACCGGCTTCCGCCTCGCGGTTCGTCATCCCGACCGGATCACCGCCATCGTCTCGCAGAACGGCAACGCCTACGAGGAGGGGCTGAGCGCCGGCTGGGACCCGATACGAGCCTACTGGCGGGACGATTCCGCCGCGAACCGTGACGCGCTGCGCGCCTTTCTCAGGCCCGAGACCACGATCTGGCAATATACCCACGGTGTTCCGGACGCCACGCGAGTCTCGCCTGACGGCCACTCACTCGACAATTTCTACCTGGCTCGTCCGGGCGCGGACGAGGTGCAGCTCGACCTATTCGGCGACTACAAGAGCAATGTCGCGCTCTACCCCACATTCCAGGACTACTTTCGCGCCAGGCGGCCGCCGTTTCTCGCGATCTGGGGACGCAACGACCCGTTCTTCCGTCCGCCCGGCGCCGAAGCGTTCAAGCGCGACATCCCGGACGCCGTCGTCCGCTTCCTGGACACGGGCCATTTCGCCCTGGAAACGCACGCGTCTGAGATCGCGACCGCGATCCGCGACGTTCTCTCCGTCTGAGCCGACGATGAGCGCGACCGACTCCGGAGGCACGACGATGCGGGCCATCCTCCGCGAGGCGTTCGGTGGCCCCGACGTTCTCATCTACCGGGACATCCCCATGCCCGTGCCGGAACCCGGCACGGTTATCATCGAGGTGAAAGGTTTCGGGATCAATCACGCCGAGCTCCACATGCGCAGAGGCGAGTGGGCCGAAGCCTCGCCGGTCAGCGGGATCGAGTGCGTCGGCATCGTCAGCGCATGCCCCGGCGGCGAATTTCCAGCCGGCGCGAAGGTCGCGGCGGTGATGGGCGGCCTCGGCCGCACGATCAACGGCAGCTACGCCGAATACACGCGGGCGCCGGTCGGAAACGTCGCGCTGATCGAAGCCGATCTTCCCTGGGCCGAGCTCGCCGCGATCCCCGAAAGCTACGCGACGGCGTGGACATGCCTGTTCCGCAATCTCGAGATCGAAGCCGGCCAGCTGCTGGTGATCCGTGGCGCAACGTCGTCGCTGGGACAAGCGGCGCTGAAGATGGCGGTCAACGCAGGTGTCCGCGTGATCGCGACCACACGCAACCGGGCCCGTTTCGCGTTCCTGGAACGGCTCGGGGCGCAGCGGTGCGAGATCGAGCGCTCCGACCTGGCGAAGCACGTCGCGGAGACCAAGCGGCTCGACGCGGTGCTCAATCTCGTCGGCAACAGTGTCGTGCTCGACTCGCTCGCCATGCTGCGTCGCGGAGGGAAGTCCTGCCTTGCGGGGTGGCTCGGCGGCCTCGATCCGATCCGGGAGTTCAATCCGCTGCTGCAGATGCCGAGCGGCGTTCATCTGACCTTCTTCGGCAGCTTCGTGTTCGGCACGCCGGGATTCCCGCTGTCAGAGGTCCCGTTCGGCATGATCGCGAAAGACGCGGTTTTCGGTCGTCTCGACGTCAAACCGGCCCGCGTCTTTCGTTTCGAGGACATCCGAGAGGCGCACCGCATCATGGAGGCCAACGAAGCGGGCGGGAAGATGGTCGTGGTAAACGACTAACGGCGATGCTCGCCGGGGAGGAGGGCGCATGTCGGAAACCGTCGCCATCGTCACGGGCGCGAGCCAGGGTATTGGACGGGCGACCGCGATCAGGCTCGCGCGGGACTTCCGGGCGATCGTCGTGGTCGCGCGGAACCGGACGGGTCTCGCCGAGACCGCGGACGCGGTCGGCGGCGCCGGCGCGGAACCGCTGGTGATCGACGCCGATCTGGCGGCAGCCGACGCCGCGCGCGCCGTCGTTGACCAAACACTGTCGACGTTCGGTCGCATCGACGCCCTGCTGAACATCGCCGGTGCAGTCCCGCAAGTCGACCTGTTTGAGGCGAGCGACGCGCAATGGGATGCCGGTTTCGCGCTGAAGCTGCACGGCGCGCGACGACTGACCATCGCCGCGTGGCCGGCGCTCCGCACCGCCAAGGGAGCGGTCGTGCTGATGTCCGGCAACTCGGCGCTGTTCCCGAAGGCGCCGTATGCGGCTGTTGGTACGGTCAATGCGGCCATCGTGGCTCTCGCCAAGGCGTTCGCCGATCGCGGCATCGCCGACGGTGTACAGGTCAACAGCGTGCTGCCCGGGCCGGTGATGACCGGGCGTCGCCGGTCGTATCTCGAGCACTGGGCGTCGCTGCACGACATGACGGTCGAGGAGGCCACGTCCCGTTTCCCCGTCGCGGCCGGCATCGCCCGATACGGCGAGCCGGACGAAATCGCCGGCCTGCTGGCGTACCTCGTCTCGCCCGAGGCCCGCTGGATGACGGGTTCGACCCTCCGCATGGACGGCGGCGAGGTGAAGTCGATCTAGCGCGCCCGCCCGGCAGGCGGAGATCCTTCAACGTTTCCCGTGAAAGGGGCACCAGGTGACGGAGCCAGAACATTTCGACGTGGTGATCGTCGGCAGCGGACAGGGCGGCAAGCTGCTCGCCTGGCATCTAGGACAAGCGGGGAAGAGCGTCGCCGTCGTCGAGCGCCGGTGGGTCGGTGGCTCCTGCCCAGCCGTCGCCTGTCTGCCGTCGAAGAACGAGCTGTGGAGCGCGCAGGTCGCGCACGTCGTGCGGCACGCGGAACGGTTCGGCACCCGTGTCGGCACGGTGACGACCGACATGCACACCGTGCGCCGTCGGAAGCAGGAGATGATCGATCGGGAGGACGCGTTTCACCTGAAGGCCTACGGAGACAGCGGCGCCGCGCTCGTGATGGGCCTGGGCCGGTTCGTCGGTCCGCGGACGATCGACGTCGCGCTCAATCAGGGCGGCAACCGCCGTCTCACGGGGACCGAGATCGTCCTCAATCTCGGCTCGCACGCGGCGATTCCGGACGTTCCCGGCCTGTCCGACGCGCGGCCGCTCACGCATGTCGAGGCATTGGAGCTCGACGAGCTGCCGCCGCACCTGATCGTGCTCGGCGGCGGCTACACGGGCATCGAGCTGGCGCAGACCTATCGCCGGCTCGGCAGTCGCGTGACTGTCGTCGAGCCCGGCCCGCAGATCATGGCGCGCGAAGATTCGGATGTCGCCGCGGAGATCGGCCGCGTGCTCGCCGGCGAAGGTGTCGGGTTTCTCCTTGCCGCCACGCCGGTCCGTGTCGAGGGGCGGAGCGGCAGCGCCGTCTCGCTCGTCGTGCGCATGGCGGATGGCGAACGGACGGTCGACGCCAGCCACATCCTGGTCGCGACCGGTCGGGTGCCGAACACGGCCGGGATCGGCCTCGAGAAGGCCGGTGTCACGCTGGACCGCCGCGGCTTCATCGAGGTCACGGACCGGCTCGAGACCGCGGCGCCGGACATATGGGCGATCGGCGAATGCG
>CAXUBM010000048.1:0-9928 GCA_964249235.1 uncultured Acetobacteraceae bacterium
GTCGCCGCCCTGCTGCCTCGGGTCCTGCGCGCCCATCGGTGTCGCTTCGGCCGCATCGCCGGCGGCGGCCTGGCGGTGGTGGCGCTCGGCAAGGCGGGTTCGCTCGAGATGATGAGCGACTCGGACCTCGACCTGATGCTCGTCTACGACGCGCCCGAGGACGCGCAGAGCAGGGGGCGCGGGATCCGCGCGCTCGCCGCCAGCGCCTATTACGGGCGGCTGTCGCACGCGCTGGTGGCCGCGATCACCGCGCGCGGGCGGGACGGGGCCCTCTTCGACGTCGACATGCGGCTGCGCCCGTCGGGACGCCAGGGTCCGGTGGCGGTGTCGATGAGTTCGTTCGTCCGCTACCACCGCGAGGAGGCGTGGACGTGGGAGCGCATGGCGTTGACCCGGGCGCGGGTGATCGCCGGACCGGCCGCGCTGAAAGCGGAGCTGCGCGGCGCCATCGAAACCGCCCTGGACGGCTCCGGGACGGCGGAGACGGTGCGCGCGGACGCGCTCGCGATGCGGCGGCGGCTGTTGCGCGACAAGCCGGCCGAGGGACCGTGGGACGTCAGGATGCGCGCAGGAGGCCTGACGGACGTCGAATTCATCGCGCAGGCGCTGCAGCTCGGTTCCGGCCTCGAGCGCCGCTGGCGCCGCCAGAAGACCAGCCGCGCGCTCGCGGCCCTCGCCCGCGCCGGTCTGCTGGGCCGTGCCGACGCGCGCGGCCTGATCGAGGCCGACCACAGCTGGCGGACGGTGCAGTCGGGGCTTCGCCTGCTGATCGGGCCGGCGCCGGCCGAACCCACGGAGCGCATGCGCGAAACGGTCGCGGCGCTGCTCGGCATCCCGCCCGGCGCGCTGGCGGCGCATATGGACAAGACCGCGTCTTTCGTGCGCGACTGTTTCGGCCGTACGATCGGCTGGTCGGAGGAGGCACGGCACGATGCTGGATCAGGGTGACAAGGCGCCGCCGTTCACCATGCCCGCGACCGGCGGGCGCACGGTCACGCTGGACGAGTTCAGGGGCCGCAAGCTGTTGCTCTACTTCTACCCGAAGGCGGACACGCCGGGCTGCACCACCGAGGCTTGCGCCTTCGAGGAGGCGCTGCCGGCGCTGGGCAAGCTCGGACTGGCCGTGATCGGCGTGTCGAAGGACCCGGTGAAGAAGCTCGAGGCGTTCGCCGCCAAGTACAACCTGACGTTCCCGCTGGCCTCGGACCAGGCGGGAGGGGTCACCGAGGCCTATGGGGCCTGGGTCGAGAAGTCGATGTACGGCAAGAAGTACATGGGCATCGACAGATCGACCTTCCTGATCGGACCCGACGGAACGCTGGTGAAGATCTGGCGGGGGGTGAAGGTGCCGGGGCACGCCGCGGAGGTGATGAAGCAAGCGGCGTGACAGGGCCTTGCCCGCCACGCCGCCGCGATCAGTAGGCGGGGACGTAGGCCACCGGCGGCGGAGGCGCCGCATAGACGACCGGAGGCGGCGGGGCGTAGACCACCGGCGGCGGCGCGTAATAGGGATGGGCGATGGCGGCGCCGGCCAGGGCGCCGACCACCGCACCGGCGGCGAGGCCGACGCCCAGGCCCGGCCCGCGGTGCCAGCCGCCATGGTAGTAGGGGTGGCCGTAGCCGCGATGCCAATAGGCCTGGGCAGGGGTGATGGTCGCCAAACCGGTCGCGAACATCGTGGCAGCGGCGAAAACGCGTGTCTTGCTCAACATGCTGGAGCCTCCTGGTGATGCTGAGATAAGACGCCGGACGTGGCGGTTTCGAGGCAGGTTTTGTTGCGAAGGTTGACGCTCTTCATCGCCTCACCTTGCTGAAGCCCGGCGCGGGCGCGAACAGCGACGGATCGAGAGCCTCGTGACTGACCGAAGACGCGGCGGCCAGGACGGCATTCCCGGCCCGCACGCGCAGCAGCACGCCGTCCCCCGTCAGGCAGACCGTCACCGGGCGGCCGGAGGGGTCGTGGGTCGCCCACTCCCCGCACGGCAGGCCGGCGACGACCGCCTGGCCGACCGCCACGTAGCCGCCGGGCGCGCGGCGGCCCCGCATGTCCGCGGTTCCGGGTGGTGCCGGTCCGACCGAGTAGGTGTGCGCCGCCAGGTCGATCACGGTCATCGTGCCATGGACCGTGTCGGTGACGATCGCCATGCCGCCGCCCGGCGCGTCGACCCGTTGCAGGCCGAGGGCGGCCGAGACCCGCATGAGCTGGCTCGCCGCCGTGCCGCCGGTGACGTAGGTGACCGCCGTGTCCGATTGCGGAAAGACGTAGGGTTGGACGGGCGCCTGCGCGCGCGACGGGCCTGCGGCCAGGCTGAGGCTCAGGCTCAGCGCCAGCGTGACCGCCGGGCGTCTCACGGCGCCGCCGAGGCAGGATGGGCGACGCGTTGGTAGCCGGAGGGCGGCGCGAACATCGCGGCCGCGAGCGGTTGGGCCGAGACGTTGAGCGCCCGAACCTCGCCGCTGGCGCCGGCGCCGTCGACGCCGCTGGCCGCGAGCAGCAGGCCGTCCTCGGTCACGCAGGCGGTCGCGCGTCCCTTGGGCGACGTGATCTGCCAATCGGCGCAAGGCAGGCCGGCGATCCGTTGGCTGGTGCCGACGCGCTGGTAGTCGGCCGAGGGATCGAGCAGGAACGGGTCCTGGATCGGTCCCTTGGACGGGATGACCATGTAGGCGCGGGCCTGGTTGATCACGATCGTGAGCGTGCCGGTGGCGCGGTCGAGGACGGTGTCGCCCTGCCCGTCCGGCCCATCGACGCGGAGCAGGTCGCCGTTTTGGCCGAAATAGACGCGGATCTGGGCCGGGGGCTGGTCGTGGGCGTGCACCGCGTAGAGCACGGTCGCGTCGTGCAGCGGCATCGGCGGCGGCTTGTCGGCGGCAGCGGACGCGGTGGCGAACGACGCCACCGCCACGGCCAGTCGAAACGGCATGACGAACTCCCTCATTCCATGCGGCCGATCTCGGCCTCGATCTCGACCGGGTCGGGGTCGCGTAGCCAGCAGTCGGGTGCCGCGATCGCGTTCGCGAGCGAGCGCTTGTAGACCTCGCGCGGGATTTCCACCGCGCCGAAGCGGGCCAGGTGCGCGGTGACGAACTGGGTGTCGAGCAGGGTGCAGCCGGACAGCCGCAGCCGGGCGACGAGATGCACCAGCGCCACCTTGGAGGCGTCGGTGACGTCGCTGAACATGCTCTCGCCGAAGAAGGCGCCGCCGATCGCGACCCCATACAGGCCGCCCACCAGGACGCCGTCGAGCCGGGTCTCGACGCTGTGGGCGTGGCCGCGCCGGCTGAGCTCGGTGAAGAGGCGTTCGATGTCGGCGTTGATCCAGGTGTCGTCCCTGCCGTCGCGGGCCCGGGCGCAGCCGGCGATCACGGCGGCGAAGTCCCGGTCGGCGCTGACCTCGAAGGGTCCGGCGCGGACCAGCCGTCGAAGCTTGCGCGGCAGGTGGAAGCGCCGCAGCGGCAGAACGCCGCGCTGTTCGGGGTCGAGCCAGTAGAGGCGTGCCGCCTGCCGCGTCTCCGCCATCGGGAACAGGCCGAGCCGGTAGGCCTTGAGCATCATGTCCGGCGTCACCTCGACGGGCCGGCGGGTTGTCGGCAGCGGCATCGGGGACGATCATGCAGGCCGCGCGCCTGCGGCGCCAGATCGGGTGGAGGGACGCATGGGCGTGTTCGGTTTCGTGATCGCGCTGATCGCGATGTCGGCCGGGCTGATGGGCGCGCGGTGGCTGTTGCCGCATTTCATCGACTCCGTCGCCGTCTACGCGTCGGTGTTCCTGTGCTCGCTGGCGTTCTTCGCCACGCTGGTCGGCTTGGCTCGCAAGTGACGCCCTGGGGGACCTGAGCAGGAGATCAGGTGGTCGCGAGCCGAGCCGCCAGGCGCTCCCTGACCCGCACCGCAACCTCGCGCACCTTGGCGCCGTGGATGCGCTCGAGGCGGCGGACGGTGAAGTGCGCCCGCGCGAGTTCCTGGTAGTGCGACAGGAAGGCCGCGTTGAGCGAGGCGCCGCAGAGCGCGCCCGCGACCGGCATCATCTGGACGGCGAATTTCTGGCCGATCACGATGCCGTAGCGCGACGCGACCTCCGAGATCAGCATGACCATCGGCGTGCCCCTCATCACGGAGCGCGCGGAGAAGTATCCGAGGCCGCTCTCGTCGGGCGCGCTGCCGAGGCCGCGCAGCGCGAACACCTCCAGGCACGCGCGACGCGCATCCTCGGTGGCGAGGTCCTCGCCCTCCTCCCGGGCGATGCGGGCGATCTCGCGCATGATGGTGATCGTCGAGAAGCCGACGTCGGGGACGAAACCGGCGAAGCTCGACATGCCGCCGAGCGCTCCGGAAGCGACCACGGCGAGCTTGGCGACGCGTCCGTAGGAGTGGTCCTGGCGTTCGCGCACCGCGGCGCCGTCGCGCATGCCGACGACCGCGACGTCGTAGGCGCGGGCCAGGGCGGCTTCGGCGAGGCCGCGCAACTTGCGCTGCAGGGCCGGCGCCATGCCGAGCGTGCGGGCGCTGAGCACGCTCATCCGGCCGACGGCGCCGCCCATCAGGTCGGCGAGGCGAACCAGCAGGCCCCGGCCCGCTTCGAGCCGTTCGAGCGCGCGCTCGAGTTCGCCCTGGGCGTCGCCCTCAAGGGTCGGAACGGTGGTCAGCGACGTGACGAGGCCTTCGTCGAAGGCGGTGCTTGCGCTCATCTGCCGGTGTTCCTCGCGGTTGGTCGCGGGAACCAACGCGCGAAAACGCGACGGGTGGCGCGGCGCTTGCCGGTCGAGGCGCGGCGGCGCGCGTCTGCGCCGGCGGTCAGCGCTCGCTGCGCTGGGCGACGATGTTGGCGAGCTTGCCGGCGATCTGGATGACGCAGGCCTGGTCGTCGGCGTCGAGCTCACGGAAGTGTCGGAGAAGCAGGACTTCCTCGCTGGAAACCGGCGTCGGATCGCGCAGGCGGGTCGGCGGGTCGGGGTAGCAGCCAGGCTGCAGCTGGCGGACCGGTACGTCGAGCGCCTCGGCGATCAGCCGCGCCTTGGCCCCGAAGCCGGCGCGTCCGGTTTCCCACTGCGCCACCGCGCTACGTGACACGCCCGTCGCTTGCGCCAACTGGTCCTGGGTCCAGCCCCGGCTGCGCCGCAATGCCTTGATCCGCTCGCCGGCGGACACCGAGGAGGGTGTCAGCCGCGGTTTCTCAGTCGTCGTTTCCGCCATCCCACCCTGTTCTCGCCAACCCACCTGCGGGGGACCGCGGCCTTGAAGTTCCACCATGTCGATTACCTGCGCGCCACGCCGTTGTAACACTGGATTCGGTCGTCAACGTTTGTACGCATACAATGCTTGTCCCCCCGTTCGGCGCAACCACCGCCCAATGAGGTCGGCCGATCGGGGGAGTACGGAGCCGGACGATCTCGCGCGTCCAGCGCCGGTCAGTTCCGCTCGATCAGCTCGATCTTGTAGCCGTCGGGGTCCTCGACGAAGGCGATGACGGTGGTGCCGAACTTCACCGGCCCCGCCTCGCGCGTCACCTTGCCGCCGCCCGACCGGACCTTCTCGCAGGCCGCGGCCACGTCGGGCACGCCGACGGCCAAGTGGCCGAATCCGCTGCCGATCTCGTAGGCTGTGTCCTGGTCCCAGTTGTGCGTGAGCTCGACTTCGGCTTGGCCGTTCGCGTTGCTGTCGTAGCCGACGAAGGCGAGCGTGTAGCGGCCGTCCGGGACCTCGTTGCGCCGCAACTCCCTCATGCCGAGCAGACCGGTGTAGAAGCCGACGCTGCGGTCGAGATCCCGCACGCGGATCATCGTGTGAAGAAACCCTGCCATCTGTCATCCTTCCGTCTGATCCGGATCGAACCCGATCACGAACAGTCCCGCCGCATCGGCGCGTGCGACCACGTCGCCCTCGTCGATCAGCAGCGTGCCGCCCGCCTCGAACGCGATGCCGCGCAGGCCAGACGCGACCGATGCCGCCACAGTTTCCGGCCCGAGTGCCGGCATGTCGGCGCGCCGCTCCTGGCCGGGCTTGCAACCTTTGATCAGGACGCCGCCCGGACCGGGCAACGCCACCTCGCCGGCGCGTCGCAGCATGCGGTCGGTGCCCTCGATCGCCTCCACGGCCAGCACCGCACCCTGTTGGACGACGCAGGCCTGGCCGACGTCGACGCGGCCGAGGGCCGCCAGCACCGAGCGGCCGCGGGCGATGTCGGCGCGCGCCTGCTCGTCGGGCTGGTGGCGGCCGAGCGTGCCCCGTCGTCCGGTGCCGCCGGCGAGGAACTCGTGCGCGCCGGGCACGGCGAAGCCTTCCTCGCCCAAGACCCGGACGACGGCGGCCCACAGGCCGTCGTCGCCGGCGAAGAACGCGCGTCCGCTCCGTGCGAGCAGCCTCGCCCCCTCGGCGTCGGGCCTGAGGTCGCGCAGGCCGGGCCGCTTGACGGGACCGATCAGGACCACGTCGCGGCATCCATGCGCGCGCAGCAGCGACATGATGCGGCCGGCCGCCGCCGGACGCGCCCAGTCGTGCGGCAGATGACCGACGACCTTCGGGTCGGCGAAGTCGACGAAGGCGACGACGAAGACGGGTCGACCGGCGGCGAGAACGGCGTCCGCGACGCGGGCCGGCAGCGGACCACCGCCCGCCAGGATGCCGACGCAGCCGGCGTCGGCCGAACTGGTCTCAGAGAGGATCGTCGTCGTCGCCGTGCTGGATCGCGGCGGGGACCAGGCCCCGCTTGCCGCCCCCGTCGATGAAGGACAGGATTTCGGCGACCTTCGCTTCGCCGCCGTATTCGGCCCGCACGATCGCCAGCCGCTCCGCGAACGGCGCGACGTCCCCGGCACGGGGGAAGAGGGTGCGGAAGGCTCGGCGCAGCCGGTGAAGCTCCTCGGTCGACGCACCGCTGCGGCGCAGGCCCACCCAGTTCAGTCCCACCAGGCGCGCCCGGTTGCCGAGCACGCTGCCGTAGGGAATGACGTCCCGCTCGACGCCGGCGACGCCGCCGACGACCGCGCCGGCGCCGATCCGGACGAACTGGTGCAGCGCGGCCGAGCCCATGACGCGGGCACCGGGCGCGATCTCGACATGGCCGCCCATGACGACGTTGTTGGCGATGATGACGTGATCGCCGATCAGGCAGTCATGCGCGACGTGCGTGACCGCCATGATCAGACAATCGCGGCCGACCCGCGTGACGCCGGTGCCGGTCACCGTGCCACGATGCACGGTCACGTGCTCGCGCAGCACGGTCGCGTCGCCGATCTCGGTACGGGTCGGCTCGCCCCGGTATTTCAGGTCCTGGGGCGGCATGCCCACGGTGACGAACGGATAGAGCGTGCAGCCGGCGCCGATCACGGTCTGGCCGTCGACGACCACATGCGACAGCAGGCGGGTGCCGGCACCGATCTCCACACGGGCGCCGACCCGGCAGAACGGGCCCACCTCCACACCGGCGCCGAGCCGCGCACCCGGCTCGACGATGGCGCTCGGATGGACCGAGCCGGCCATCGAAGCTGTCTGCGTGTTCAAGATCGAATCCCTTTGGACGTGCGGCACGCTAGCCGCGAGGCAGGCGGCCGGCCAAATAACAGTCTGTTTCGGTCGATGACCCGGCGGACCGCAAGCGCTCCGCCCTTGACCCGCTGGGGCGGGCGGTCCCAGCCCGGTCGGGGCCGGCGGCGCCCCGTTCGTCTCGGATCCTAGTCGCCCATGATCATCGCCGAGAAGCCCGCCTCGGCGACGTCCACACCGTCCACGCGCGCCACGCCGCGGAATTTCCAGACGTTGCCACGGTGGCGGTCCTTGTCGACATGAATGCGGAGTTGGTCGCCCGGGACGACGGGGCGCCTGAACTTGGCGTTCTCGATGGTCATGAAATAGACGATCCGGCCTTCGGCGGCCTGCCCGAGCGAAAGCACGACCAGGGCGGCGGCGGTCTGGGCCATGGCTTCGACGATCAGCACGCCGGGCATCACCGGCCGCGAAGGGAAATGCCCCTGGAAGAAATGCTCGCCGGCGGTCACGTTCTTGATGCCGATCGCGGAATGCTCGAGACGCACATCGACCATGCGGTCGATCAGCAGGAACGGATAGCGGTGCGGGATGGCCCGCATGATTCCCTCGACGTCGACGCGCTCGATCGTGCGAACGGCCTCGTCGCTCGACTCGGTCTGGGCGGCATCCGTCATCTGCATCGCACTCGACCCACGTCCTCGGACTTCAACCGCGCCGGGACAGCCGGCGCAGGGTGGCGACGTTTCGGAAGAACTCGCGCACCCCCATCGCCGGCGAGCCGACGACGTCCGTCGCCGGATCGACGTCGGACATCACCCCGGCCTGCGCGCCGATCCGCGCCTTGGCGCCGATACGCAAATGACCGGTCAGGCCGGCCTGGGCGGCGACTGTCACGAAATCCTCGAGCGTGGTGGATCCCGAGATGCCGGCCTGGGCGACCACCACGCAGCATCGCCCGAGGCGGACGTTGTGGCCGATCTGCACCAGGTTGTCGAGACGCGACCCGCGGCCGATCACGGTGTCGCCGGTCGAACCGCGATCCACCGTCGCGTTGGCGCCGACCTCGACGTCGTCTTCGATCAGCACGCGCCCGAGTTGCGGCACGCCGACGAATCCGTCCGGGCCGTTGGCGAAACCGAACCCCTCCTGGCCGACACGCGCGCCGGGGAGCAGCACCACGCGGTCGCCCAGGATGGCATGGCCGACGCTGGCCAGCGTCCCGATCCGGCAATCGGCACCCACCACCACACCCGCCTCGATCACCGCGCCGACGCCCACGCGCGTGCGCGGACCGATCGACGAGCGCGGGCCGACATAGGCGCGCGGCCCGATCTCGGCGCTCGGGTCGACATCGCCCTCGACGATCGCTGTCGGGTGAACGCCGGCCACGGCGGCGGGCGACGGATGGAAGAGCACCGCCAGCCGCGCCCAGGCGAGGTAGGGGTCGTCGGTGACCAGGGCGGCGGCATGCGCAGGCCGCCGGGCGGCATGCGCGGGCGAGACCACGACCAGCCCGGCCCCGGTGGCGGCGAGCTGGTCGAGATACTTCCGGTTGTCGAGAAAGCTCGCCTCGGACGCGCCGGCGGCGGCGAGAGGTGCCACGCCGGTGAGAGGCGGGACGGGCGCGCCCGATTCGGGTTGGTGCAGGGTGGCGCCCACCTGCCCGGCGAGCCAGGCCGCCTGGTGCGGACCGGCGCGCCGGTAGAAGCGTGGGTCGCCGACCCGATGCTCCAACTCCTAGGAGACCTTCGGCGAGGTGGCGGCTCTGCCCCAAGCCAAGCTGGGCGGTCTCATCCTACTTGCCCTTCGGCGCCGGCGCTCCCGCCGCCGGGGCCGACACCTTGACCGCGTCGGGCGCCGCGTCCGGCTGGGCGGTGGTGGGGAAGGTGCCGTCCTTGGCGAGCTGCTCCGGGTCGACGCCGTCGGCCGGAATGAAGACCGAAGGCAGCACCGCGTTGAGCTGGTTGGCGACCTGCTGGGAGATGTCGAAGGGCTGGATGTTGAGCGCGATCTGCTCCTGGTGGAGCACCAGGTTCATGCCGCGGCTGGCCGCGACCTGGCGGATCACCTGCACCAGTTCGCGCTCGATCTGGCCTAGCGCCACCTGAGCGGCCTCCTGGATGACGCGCTGGCGGTTCTTGAAATCCAGCTGGTCGCGTTGCTCGCGGGCGATCAGGGTGCGTGCCCGCGCCCGCCCCTGTTCCTGGGTCAGTCCCTTGCTCTGCTCGAGTTCGGTCTGCATGTCGCGCAGCGTGATCTGCTCGTGCTGGACGTCCGCGTTCAGCTTGTCGCGGCGGGCGCCGAGCACGCGCTCGACCTGCTCGGCGGCGGTGGAGGCGTGCATGATGTCGGGCACGCTGATCACGCCGATCACGGCGGTAGGCGGCGGCGCGGTCTTGGGCACCTGGCCGGGCGAGGGGATCGGCGGCAACGGCAGCACCG
>CAXUBM010000049.1:0-396 GCA_964249235.1 uncultured Acetobacteraceae bacterium
GGACGGTGTCTCGGCGAGCAGCGTCAGGCGGTGAAGGAGCGCGCCGGCGATGTCGGGCAGCGCGCTGGCGGCTGCCTCCAGGGTGTCGGGCGCAGGCAGCTCGAGGGCGATCGCCAGGCCGCGCGCGGTCGGGGCCGGCGAGCGGGCGGGCATCACGAAGGCGAACAGCTCGAGCAGATCGAGGCAAGCAAAGCCATTGACGCCGAGACGTCGGGCGGTCGCGGGCAGGTGCACGACGAGCGGCGGCGGCAGGGTGCGCAGCCAGCCGAGGGCGTCGGCAGGCTCGAGGATGAGGAGTTCGCCGTGGTCGGTCAGAAGAGCGGCGCGGGCATGGCCGGCGACGAGCGCAGGGGGGGGCATGCGAGAAGGTTAGCCGAAAGCAGGGTGGGGCGCTGC
>CAXUBM010000049.1:406-9797 GCA_964249235.1 uncultured Acetobacteraceae bacterium
CCGCCGAGCTGCCGAAGGCATGGCCCTTCGAAGAGGCAGCCCGGGTGGCCGCGCGTGTCTCCGGAACGCGGCCGGCCCTGTTCGAAACAGGTTACGGACCCTCGGGCCTGCCGCATATCGGAACGTTTGGTGAGGTGGCGCGGACACAATGGGTACGGCTGGCCTACCAGACGCTGACCGGGCGCGCCGCGCGACTGATCTCGTTCAGCGACGACATGGACGGGCTGCGCAAGGTGCCGGGCAACGTGCCCCATCGCGACATGCTGGCCTCGCATCTCGGCAAGCCGTTGTCGCGGATACCCGATCCGTTCGGCACGCATGAGAGTTTCGCCGCCCACAACAACGCGCGCCTGCGGGCGTTCCTCGACCAGTTCGGGTTCGACTGCGAGTTCGCCTCGGCGACCGACTACTACGAAGCCGGTCGCTTCGATGCCTCGTTGCGACGGGTCCTCGAGGAGCACGACGCGATCGTGGCGGTGATCGTGCCGACGTTGGGGCCGGAGCGTAGGGCGACTTATTCGCCAGTGTTGCCCATCCATCCCGAGACGGGCGTGGTGATGCAGGTCGCCATCGACAAGGTCGACGCGGACGCCGGGACCATCGCCTGGCGCGATCCGGTGGACGGGCGTTCGTTCGAGACGTCGGTGTTCGGCGGCCGGGCAAAGATGCAGTGGAAGGCCGATTGGGCGCTGCGCTGGCACGCGCTCGGCGTCGATTACGAGATGTCCGGCAAGGACCTGATCGACAGCGTGCGGCTGTCGGGAAAGATCTGCCGGATCCTCGGCGGTGAGCCGCCGGTGGGAATGACCACCGAGATGTTTCTCGACGAAGCGGGCCAGAAGATCAGCAAGTCGCGCGGCAACGGCATTTCGGTCGAGGACTGGCTGCGTTTCGCGCCGGCCGAGAGCCTGGCGCATTTCATGTTCAACCAGCCGCAGCGCGCCAAGCGGCTCTATTTCGACGCGATCCCGCGTGCGGTGGACGAGTACGTCGCCAATCTCGAGCGGGCGCGCGAGACGAACGACCAGGCCGTGCTGCGCAGCAACCCGGCTTGGTTCATCCACGGCGGAGCGGTGCCGGCTGATGTCGGCAGCGGGTTGTCGTTCAGCATGCTGCTGAACCTGGCCTCGGTCGCCAATGCCGAAACGGCGGACGTCCTGTGGGGCTTCATCGAACGCTACCAGCCGGAGACATCGCCGCAAGCCAACCCCTTCCTGGCGCGGTTGGCCGAGCACGCGCTGGCCTACTACCGTGACTTCGTGCGGCCGCTGAAGACCTACCGGGCGCCGACGCCGGTCGAGCGCGAGGCTCTGGCGGATCTTGCTGAGATCCTGCGGGCGTTGCCGGCCGACGCGCCGCCCGAGGCGGTGCAAGACGAGGTGTTTGCTGTCGGCAAGCGCCATGCGGTGACGCCACTGCGGGCCTGGTTCGGTTGTCTCTACGAGGTGTTGCTCGGACAGACGGAGGGACCGCGCTTCGGCATCTTCGCCTCGCTCTACGGGCTCGATCAGACCGCGGCGCTGATCGACGCGGCGCTGCTGCGCAACGTATGAAGGCGCTGCTGAGGCGGGCGCCCGCCGTCTTCGGGCTGCTGTTGCTGGTGGGCGCGATCCTGGTGGTCGCGCGCGAGTTCGGCCACCTGCGGATCCGCGACATCGCGCACGCGGTGCACGCGATGCCGAGGCGGTCGCTGCTGACGGGGGCGGCGTGCACGGTGGCGGCCTACTTCGTGCTGACTTTCTACGACCGGTTGGCGACGCGCTATGCCGGGCACCGGCTCGCCTGGAGGCGGACGGCGTTCGCATCGTTCTGCGCCTACGTGCTGTCGCACAATCTCGGTTTCTCGGCCTTGTCGGGTGCGGCGGTGCGCTACCGCCTCTACGCCGCCTGGGGGCTGACGCCGGCCGCCATCGCGCGGGTGATCGCGTTCTGCTCGCTGACCTTCTTCCTCGGCAGCCTGAGCATCGGCGGCGCGGTGGCGTTGCTGGAGCCGCGCGCGGTGCCGTTCTTCGGCACGCACCTTCCGACCTGGGCGATCCGGCTGGTGGGGATCGGGTTCTGGGCGGTGGTCGGGTCATACATGACACTCTCGCGGCGGTTCCCGCGGATCGTGTTGTCGGGGCACACGATCGAGCTGCCGGGCGCGCGCACGGGCGTCAAGCAGGTGCTGCTCGCGGTGACCGACGTCACGGTCACATCGTCGATCCTCTACAGCCTGCTCCCGCACGCCACCGGGCTCGGGTTTGCCAAGTTCCTGACGATCTACATCGTCTCCTACACGGCCGGGCTGCTGGCGACCGTGCCCGGAGGCTTGGGCGTCTTCGACACCGCCATCCTGCTCGGCCTGCAGGGTTACCTGCCGCCCGCCCAGATCCTCGGCGCCGTGCTGGTGTTCCGCCTATACTATTACGTCGTGCCGCTGTTCCTGGCAGGCACGATGTTCGCGCTGCATGAGGTCTACTTGCGTGGAAGCGCGCGCGTGCAGAAGCGTCCGGCGCGGACCGGCATCATCAGGGCCAGCGAGGCGGACTTCTCCGTGGCCGCGTCCACCGGGATCACCGGATTGTCGGGCGCCCTGTTGCTGGCGATCGGTGTGCTGGAGCCCTCCGAGGCGCCCCGCTTCCTGCGCCGGGCCTTCGACGCGGGGCTGTTCGCCAGCCACGCGAGCGAATACGTCGTCTCGTTGATCGGAGCGGCGTTGATGGTGCTCGCCGTCGGCCTCTCGCAACGGGTGACGCTGGCCTGGGGCATGTCGATCCTGCTGCTGACCGCCGCCGCCATCATCTGCCTCGCGCAGGGGCAGCCTTTCTGGCTGTCGGGTTCCGAGCTGCTCGCGGCCGGACTGCTTCTCCCCTTCAGGGATGCATATTACCGGCATGCACGGCTGCTGTCCGAGCCGCTGGACCCGGGGACGACCCTGCCTCTGGTGGCGATGGCGGGTTGCACCTTGGCCTTCGCGCAACTCGAACCGGAGTTGCGCTACCTCGACCGCAGTTCATGGTGGCAGGTGGTCCTCACTTCGGCGCTGCCCGACCGGCTGCGCTTGTCCGTTCTGCTGTTGGTGATCGTGTTCCTGTTCGCGACCTGGCGGGTGATCAGGCCGGGGCGGGTGTCCTGGCTGCCGTGGAGCAGCGGCGGCCAGCGCCAGTTCGTCGGATTGGGTGGCGGCTCGGTTCCCGATGCGGACGGGGTGGTTCTGGGGGAGACCGGCCGGTCATGCATCGCATTCCGCCGGGTCGGCGACGTGCTGCTCGGCCTGGGCGACCCGGCCGGGATCAGCCGCGACCGGATCTCGGCGATCTGGCGGCTGCACGACCTGGCGGTGCAGGAAGGCCGGACGACCGCGGTCTGGCGCGCAAGCGCCGAGCTGCTCGATGTCTGGGGCGACATCGGTCTGACGGCTTGGCCGATCGGTCCGGACGGAAAGCCGCAGCCGCACGAGACCGATGGTGGCGAACATTTCCTGTGCTGCCCCGACGAGGCTCGCTTTCGCGCCGTGATCGCCGCCGCCCTGCCGGATGAGAGGAGCGCCGCGCTCGGCGACGCCACGCCCGACAAAGGAAGGACCCCGACGCGATGATGCGCCGGGGTCCGCCGAATCGCGAGCCGTCGAGCTCAGGTCCGCATCAAGGAACCGTCGTCGTTCCGTCCGGGAAGGTGTAGGCCAGCGGCGCGTTGCGGCTGTTTTCGAGCTGGGCGGCATCGGCTGCCGTCATGAATCCCTCCGAGTTGAGGAGAGCGGCATCGGTGGCGACGTTGCCCGCGTTGACCGTGCCGCCGTTCGGGACCTGATAGCCCGTGAGCACGCAAAAGGTTGTCAGTGCCGAGTTGCCGCCCGAAAGCGCGGTGCCCGAGTAGTAGGAATCGATCGGATGATCGACCGCCGGCGACCGGACACCGCCGACCTGGGCCGGAGGTTGCCCGACGGCAAGCGAGGTAAGGTAGGCGGCCGGGCTGTAGGCCGAGGTCTCGCTCGGGGGCGTGAAGCTGGTGCCCTGAGTGGCCCATTTCTCGAGGTTGGACCACAGGGCGTCGTAGACGTAGCGGTTCGGGAAGGCGGAGATGACCGACCCGGAGGGCTCGCCGCACTCGCTCTTGACGCTGCTCTCGGTCGCGTCGGTGAGGTAGAGAGCAGGCCCAGGAGCCGGGTAGTCGGCCTGCTGGGGCGAGAAGCGGAACAGGTCGCCGTTGACGTGCGAACTCCCCGCAATCTCGTAGAGGCGGTAGCGATTCGTCGGCGTGTTGCTGTCGGCGCTGGTCGGGATGGTGGTGGGCGTGCCTGCAAGCGTCTGCGCCTCGGCGGCGACGAGCTCGGAAATCGACTGGCTCTGAAACACCGCGGAGACGGTCGACGCCGGCGGCTCGGTCCGGTTGATGCTCGTGGAGCTCGCCTCGCAGCCGTTCAAGGCCGCACGAAACCCGCCTGAAGCCACGAAGTAGCCGTCATAGAGGGACGAGTGCAGGCCGAAGACCCGGTCGTAGGTCAGCAGGATCGACGCGGCACCCGAGTAGCCGGTGATCAACAGGTGCTTGACGCTGTAGCCGGCCAGCGGGCTGCCCGAAGCGTTCGACTTGAGCAGATTACCGAGTTCGGTAATCTGGTCGTAGATGATGCCGCCCTCACCGGCCACGCCACCCGAGCAGCCTCGCGTGGACGCTGCGACCGGCCAGCTCAGCCCGCGATATCGGGTCGCGCTGTAGGCCTTCAGTGTAGCGAGTCCGGCCGGAGTTGACGTCAGCAGGATGTAGGCGTCGCCGTTGCTGGTGAAATAGGTGTTGGCGAACGGCCAGGCCGTCTGGTTGTCGGAGATCAGCGCGTCGTTGGCGATCTCGACGATGACGTTGCCGCTGAAATTGGCCCGGTTCGAAGGCGCGCGCACCAGGATCCGGTTGACGTAGGCGACGGGCGACGTCTGCTCGAGCCCGTAGCTGTCGTCCGTGGTCGAGGAGGGGTTGCTGTATTGATAGACGTTGGCCAGCCCGCTGAGAGTGTACTCCGTCTCGGAGTAGGCATAAGGCGTGAGCGCGGCGAGATTCAGGGGGGCGTTCTGGTAGTAGGACGAGTTGAACGCGTGGGTCGCCGTGTTGGTGATCGGCGCCACGCGTGCCGTGTATTGTGCGTGCGCTTGGCCGCTCAGCGCGGTCGTGGCGGAAAGCACGGCCATGAAGGCGAGCGGACCCGAGGCCAGGGACACGCGTGAGAAGCTGAGATGGCGCATTCCCGGGGCACTCCAAATTTTAAGACGAGGAAAGTTGCTGGCACGCGATTAGAGCATCCATCGACCTTTTTCAATCTTTGCGTGCGTGGGCGTTGGGCCGATCCTGGCGCCGGGCCGGTTTTGCGTGTCAGGCAAGCGCGTCCGCGACGGCGTTGCGCAGGGCTGGGAGGACTTCGGATCCAAACCAAGGGTTGCTTCGCTCCCAATGGCCGGTGCGCCAGGATGGGTGCGGGAGCGGGAATATCCCGCCGGCGAGATGACGTCGCCAGGCGCGCACGCGCTCGGTCATGGTTTCGCCGCGGCCGAGCATGTTCTCCTGCGCGTAGGTGCCGACGAGAAGGCGCAGCCTGATCTGCGGCATCAACGCGAGCAGGCGGCCGCGCCACAGAGGCGCGCACTCCGGTCGAGGTGGTGCGTCACCTCCGTTGGGCAGGCGGCCAGGGTAGCACAGGCCCATCGGCACGATGGCGAAACGAGTGACATCGTAGAAGGCCGCGCGGTCGACGCCGAGCCAGGCGCGCAGGCGATCGCCCGACGCGTCCCAGAAGGAGAGCCCCTTGGCGTGGACCGCCGTGCCGGGCGCCTGGCTCGCGATCAAGACCCGGGCGGCGGTGCTGACATGGAAGATCGGGCGCGGCCCGAGGGGGAGATCGCCGCAGCGCGTGCAGGACCGGACTTCGCCGATCAGTGTCGCCAGTCGATCCTCGGTGCTCACCGGCGTGGGCTCGATCCTCGTCCGCCTACGGCTCGTTGACCGCCATCCCGGGTTGTCCCACCCGGAAAACGACGATGCGCTGACCGGAATGGACGAAATCAAGCGTGCATACGATCCGGGCACCGGGAGGGATCGCGTGGCGGGCGTCGGTCAAGGCCTGGTGGGGTCCGCTGGGGGCGAGTCTGACGGTGGCGCCGGGCGGAATGAAAACTCCCTGCTCGTCGGGATTGGCGCCCTGGCTGGCGGAATCGAGACCTGTCAAGGACGCGTCGCCGAAACCGCTGCAATGACCGCGCGCCAGACGATCGCCGAGCACGCCACGATTGACGATGGTGGTGTAGAGGGAGGTGCCGGCGCCATCCGTCTGACCCCAGGAGGGTCCGATGTCGATCGGGCCGGACACTTGCGGGATAGCGAACGCGGGTCCGCAGACGAGAAGCAGCGCCGGCAGCGCCCACCGGCCAACCCAGTTCTCAGACCAGCGCATAATCCACCTCCGGCGTGTAGACGGCCTGATCCTTGCCGAGTTGCGAACTGAACAACGTGAAGTGGTCGATCGGCGCCGGTTCGGTACGCAACAGATTATGGGCTTGAACCCAGCCGGCAAGCCGGTCGAGGGGCACGCCGTCGACGCGGGCGAGGCTGACATGCGGCTGAAACCGGCGGCGTTCGGCAGGCAGGCCGGCGCGGTGCAGCGCCGTCTCGATCTTCGATCGAAGATGTTCGAGAGCAGGTTCGCGGATCACGCCTGCCCACAACGTCACGCTGCGGCCCGCGCGCTCGAAGGTGCCGGCACCGGCGAGTGCCAGCGTGAAGCGACGGGCGCGCAGGGCGGCAAGCGCGTGGTCGACGTCCTCGGCCACCACGTTGGTCGCCTCGCCTACGAAGCGCAGGGTCAGGTGATAGTTCTCCGGCGGCACCCAGCGGGCGCCCTGCAGGCTGCCGCACAGGCGGCTCAGGTGCTCGCGCAGCGCGAACGGCAGGTCGAGGGCGACGAACAACCTCATCGGCGCGGGAGGGTGGCGGCGGGCATGGAGGAGGTCAATGAAGGCGAGGGGCTTTGCGCCTTGGAACCCACCGAGGGCGGGGCTTCTGGACACCGCCCCTCGCGTCCGCTGCCATCGTCGTGCTGTTAAATCGCCGACAGGCCCGACCTCTTCACCACGGACGCGCTTGATGAAAGTGCGTCGATCGCCGATGTTAACGACTTGCCGGACCGGCCGTGCCGGTCGATTGAGCCCGCACGCGCAGAGGAACCCTTCCATGGCCTTCATACCCGAATACAGGACGGCGGCGGGTCGCTCGACGGCAGGTGTGGCCGCAGTCGATGCCGGCCTGCGCGCCTATATGCTGCGCGTCTACAACTGGATGGCGTCCGGCCTGGTGCTGACCGGGATCGTGGCCTACGGCGTCGCCAACTCCGGCCTGCGCGACCTGTTCTACCAAGCCGTGACGATGCAGAACTCGTTCGGAGAGAGTGCCACCGTGCTCCGTCCGACCGGGCTGGGCTACCTGACCATGATCGCGCCGCTGGCGTTCGTGATGGTGCTGAGCTTCGGCATCAACAGACTGTCGCGCCCCACGGCGCAGGCCCTGTTCTGGGTGTTCTGCGCGGCCATGGGCGCGAGCCTGACGAACCTGTTCTTCGTCTACGAGCAAACCTCGATCGCGCGTGTCTTCTTCATCACCGCGGCGACCTTCGCAGGCATGAGCCTCGTCGGCTACACGACCAAGACTGACCTGACGCGTTTCGGATCGTTCCTCTTCATGGGGCTGATCGGGATCGTGGTCGCCTTCGTGGTGAACTTGTTCCTGCACAGCGCCATGGTCCAATTCGTGGCCAGCATCATCGGCGTGCTCGTG
Source organism: uncultured Acetobacteraceae bacterium (assembly GCA_964249235.1). Taxonomy (GTDB): domain Bacteria; phylum Pseudomonadota; class Alphaproteobacteria; order Acetobacterales; family Acetobacteraceae; genus CAXTPV01. The sequence continues at coordinate 8,204 of CAXUBM010000049.1, forward strand.
TTCACGGGCCTGACCGCGTTCGATACGCAGCGCATCAAGCTGACCTACCAGAACTATCTCTACGCGGCGGGAGCCGACGTCGCCGCCAAGCGCAGCGTCTACGATGCCTTGTCGCTCTACCTCAACTTCATCAACCTGTTCACGCTGCTGCTGCAGCTGACCGGGACGCGCTCAAGCAACAACTAAACCCGTCGCCGCGCCAGACGGTCGAAGCCCGGCAGCGACGCTGCCGGGCTTTTTTGTTAATCCTATCGAATGGACAGCCTGTTCTCGGCCGCCGACTGCGCGGCGATGGTGGAACACTATGCCGGCCACGGCGTCGGCGCCGATCTGGCCGAGCGGACCTACACCGCACGGCTGCTCGCGTCGGTGCAGCCTCTCGACATGCACGGCGGCGGCAACACGTCGGTCAAGACCGCGCTGCCCGACCTGTTCGGCGAGCCGGTCGCGGTGCTTTGCGTCAAGGGCAGCGGGCGCGATCTCGGCACGATCGAGCCCGCCGGCCATCCGGCGGTCAAGCTGGCCTCGCTGGCGCGGCTGCGTACGCTCGACCGCCTGTCCGACGAGGAGATGGTCAACGTCCAGCGTCAGAACCTGATCGATGCCGCGGCGCCAAACCCATCGGTCGAGACGCTGCTGCATGCCTGGCTGCCGCACAAGTTCGTCGACCACACGCACGCGGTGGTGTCGACGGCCATCGCCTGCCTGCCGGATGCCGAAGCGGCGTGCCGGGAGATCTTCGGCGGCCGCGTCGGCTTCGTGCGCTACATCATGCCGGGCTTCGCTCTCGCCAAGGAAGCCGCCTCGGTCTTCGAACGTGACCCGTCCGTCGACGGGCTCCTGCTCGGCAAGCATGGGCTGTTCACGTTCGCCCAGACGGCACGCCGCTCCTACGAGCTGATGATCGAGTTCGTCACCGCGATGGAGCGCTACGTCGCGGCGCGCGCGCGAGACGCGGTACCGCTCACGGTGCGACCGTTGCCGGCGAGAATGCTCGACGCGAACGCCGTCTTGCCGGTGCTGCGCGCGGCTCTCGGCGCCGAGGCCTCGGCGCCGCGAACGTCGTGCGGGCGATCGGATCCGACGCACTGGCTGCTGTCGTATCGGACGACCCCCACCATTCGCCGGTTCACGGATGGGAACGGGCTTGCCGACTACGGGACGCAGGGGGTCGCGACCCCCGAGCAGGTGATCAGGATCAAGCGCCGGCCCGCGGTGCTGCCGCCGCCGGATGCGAGCGACCTGGACGGCTGGTCCGGGGCGGTCAGGCGCGTGGTGGCCGATTACGCGGCCGACTACCAGGACTACTTCACGCGCGGCAACGCCGCGTCAGGCGGTGGGAAGATCGCGCTCGATCCGCTGCCGCGGGTTTTCGTAGTGCCGGGAATGGGGATCGTGGGCGTCGGCCGGACGGCGTCCGAAGCGGTCGTGTCGGCGGACGTGGCGGAGGCCTGGATCGAGGCGGTGGTGGACGCCGTCGGGCTCGGCGGCTTCTCCTCGATCACGGAAGCCGAGCATTTCGAGATGGAGTACTGGTCGCTCGAGCAGGCGAAGCTGGGCCGAGGGGTCCGGCCGCGCTTCGCCGGACAGGTGG
>CAXUBM010000050.1:0-9718 GCA_964249235.1 uncultured Acetobacteraceae bacterium
GTCATCGGCTTGACGCCACATTCTCGCCTTCCTACGTTCGCGACCGAGAGGGTCGTGGTCATCACGGCTCGTGGAAAGGTCTATCGATGAGCACCGTAAAGGTTACGGACAGCAGCTTCGAGGCGGACGTGCTCGGCGCCGCCGTGCCGGTCGTCGTCGACTTCTGGGCGGAGTGGTGCGGCCCCTGCAAGATGATCGCCCCCGCGCTGGAGGAGATCGGCGCCGAGTTCAAGGGCAAGCTCACGGTTGCCAAGGTCAACATCGACGACAACCCCGCCACGCCCAACAACTACGGCGTCCGCGGCATCCCGACGATGATCCTCTTCAAGGACGGCAAGCCCGCCGCGACGCAGGTCGGCGCCATGCCCAAGAGCCAGCTCAAGGCCTGGGTCGCCTCCAACCTCGGCGCCGGCGCCGCCGCGGCCAACATCTAGCCAGGCGAGCAGGGCAGGGGATCCCGCCGGGGGCAGCGCCCCCGGACCCGCCTCCGGTCGCCTCGTCGACCACCGCGAGGTCCCGGTGGGCGGGTTCCACTCATCCCCGCCCGCCGCGAACCGGACTGAGCGCTTCGCCGCCACCGCAGATCGAAGCCGGTAGCGCAACGTCGTCGCTTGTGGTGAGACTACCGGATCTGGCGTCACCTGGGAGGACGGCATGAGCCGGGTCAGGCTCCTCGTCGGCACGCGCAAGGGCGCGTTCATTCTCGAAGCCGACGGCGCGCGCCGGACCTGGTCGGTCTCGGGTCCGCTCTTCGCGGGCTGGGAGATCTACCACCTCAAGGGATCTCCGATCGATCCCGACCGGATCTACGCCTCGCAGAGTTCCGGCTGGTTCGGCCAGCTCGTTCAGCGCTCCGACGATGGTGGCGCGACCTGGACCGCCGTCGGCAACGAGTTCGTCTACGACGGCGTCCCCGGCACCCACCAGTGGTACGACGGCACGCCGCACCCCTGGGAGTTCAGGCGGGTCTGGCACCTCGAACCTTCCCTCTCGGAGGCCGACGCACTCTATGCCGGCGTCGAGGACGCCGCCCTGTTCCTGTCGCGCGACGGCGGCAGCTCCTGGACCGAACTGTCCGGCCTGCGCGGCCACGGCACCGGTCCGGCCTGGCAACCCGGCGCCGGCGGCATGTGCCTGCACTCGATCCTCGTCGACCCCGGCGATGCCGACCGTCTCTTCGTCGCCATCTCGGCCGCCGGCGCCTTCCGCACCGACGACGGCGGCGCCACGTGGCGCCCGATCAACCGCGGCCTGCGTTCCGAGCACATTCCCGACCCCAGCGCCGAAATCGGCCACTGCGTCCATCACCTCGCGATGCATCCGTCGCGCCCCAGAACCCTGTTCATGCAGAAGCACTGGGACGTCATGCGCAGCGACGACGCGGGCGAGTCGTGGCACGAGATCAGCGGCAACTTGCCCACCGACTTCGGCTTCGTCATCGACGTCCACGCCCACGAGCCCGAGACCCTCTACGTCGTCCCGATCAAGAGCGATGCCGAGCACTATCCCCTCGACGGCCAGCTGCGCGTCTGGCGCAGCCGCGGCGGCGGCCACGATTGGGAACCGCTGAGCAAGGGCCTTCCGCAATCGAACTGCTACGTCAACGTTCTCCGCGACGCCATGGCGGTCGACAGGCTCGACGAGTGCGGCGTCTATTTCGGCACCACCGGCGGTCAGGTCTACGCCTCCGCCGATGGCGGCGACTCATGGCAGGCGATCGTGCGGGATTTGCCGGCGGTGCTTTCGGTGGAAGCCCAAACCCTGCCATGAGCATCCCGATCCGCGTCGAGCTGCCGGCCAGCCTTTCCACTCTGGCCGGCGTCGCGCGCGAGGTCACGGTGCATCTGCACGGCCCCGCCACCCAGGCAGCCATCCTCGACGCGCTGGAGGCGGACCATCCGGTCCTGCGCGGCACCATCCGCGATCACGTCAGCAAGCGCCGCCGGCCCTTCATCCGCTTCTTCGCTTGCCAGCGGGATTTCTCCCACGCCGGATCCGACGATCCGCTCCCCCACGCGGTGACGGTCGGCAAGGAGCCGTTCCTGATCGTGGGCGCCATCGCGGGCGGCTAGAGCACATCCCGATTCGACCGGACCGGCAGCAGTGCTCTGGCTGGCCGGATCGTCACCCGCTCGGCGGACATTGCCCCGGTCGCCACGACCAGAGCCACCGCACCGTCCCGCAACGGGTCGTCCCGGTCGACCGCCTCCAGCAAGGTCGCTCCCGTGACACCGCCGCGCAGGGTATCGCCTCGCACCGTGAGCTCGAGCACCAGCTCGCCGTCGATCCGCCACGCGCACGGCGATTCGGCCAGAACCCGCTCGTGTCCGCCGCTCACCTTGATCAACACGCAGCGCCCGGCCCGCAGCATCAGCGCGTAGTAGCGCCGCAACCCCTGCACGCGCACCGCGAGGCCGCCTTCGCCCAGGCGCACCGCGACGGGGGCGAGGACGCAGAGATCCTGCCACTCGCGCGCGCCATAGATGAGAAGCCCCTGTCCTTCGTTCTGCGAGATCCGGAACGCCTCCGGGCCGCCCGTCGCCAGCAGGCTGACCGCGTTCACCCAGGCCCGCCGCCACATCGAACCGGGCTCATCGGGGCGGCGCAACGTCACCTCCGGAACACCCTGCCAATCGTAGCGATCGAGGAACAGCGTCGCCGTCCCGGCCTGACGCGCGGACGCGATCACCGCGCCGGCCGAGATGATGGGGCGACCACCCAGGTCCGGAACCCTCCATCCCAGCTCGGCAGACTCGCCGGGAGCGAGCACCGCTTCGGGTCCGCGCATCTGTTCCGGGCGGTCGTCGCGGCCGTGGACCAGCAGCGCCAGGGCCACGGTGACGCTCTCGCCGTTCGTGTCGGCCGCCCGCAACCGCGCTGCGACCGTCTGCCCGGGATGCAGAGCGGGACACGCCTGCAGGTCGTACGTGCGCATCCGCCCCACGTCCGCCGGCATGAAGGTCGGCGTGAACGCGCCCCGCCACGCATCACGACCGGGTTCGTCGCGCGTGATCGCGAGGCACCCGGTTCCGTCCGGCCGACGCGTATGCTCCACCCGCACGTCGCCGTCGGCCGCATCGGGCGCAAAGCCCTGGACGCTCCCGGGCAACGCGAAATGGAGTCGAGCCCCGTCTTTCGGCGCCGCCGTCGGCGCCTCGCCCGAGAGTATCCGGCCCGCCCTTGCCAGGCGAAGCGACACGCGCGCCGCATCGGTCACCGCCTCGCCGCCGTCGGCCGTCGACAGCAGCAGCCTGTCCGCCACCGGCCCCCGCCAGTCCACCGCACTCGCGTCGATGCCGGCGAGCCCGAGCCGGATGCCGTTCAGGCAACCCACGTTGCCGGCATTGCAGTCCGTGTCCCATCCCGCCGTGCAGGCGATCTCCAGCGACCGGCTGAAATCGTCGCCGCCATGCACGAGCGCCATCAGAACCACGCCGTGATTCGGGATCACGTGACAATGCCCAGGGTAGCGATCATAGCCGTACCGTTCCTCGAGCAGCGCCCGGGTTCGGAACCAGTCCTGCGGATCGGCCGCGTGCCAGCGCCGCACGTCGTCCGCCAGCCGGCTGATCACGCAACCGGCGGGAACCTCACGCAGCCCGGTCTCCAGCACCCGCTCGAGGCCGGCCTCTTCGAACGACGCTGCTTCCATCGCCGCGATCAGCACGGCCGCGTGCACGGCCTCGCCGTCGTGGCTGACGCGTGCCGCCTCGCGTGCCAGCCGCGCCGCCTGCGCCGGGCGACCGGGACTCACCAGCGCCCAGCCGTCGATGAAGATCTGCGCCCCGATCTGTTCGGCCACCGTCGCGCCGTTCGTCGCCGCCGCACCACTCAGCGGCGCCGACATGCCCGCCCGAAGCCGCCGCCACGCGGTCTCTTCGGTGGAATTGCCGAAACCGCCCCACCACAGGATCGTGCGGCCTTCCACGACGTAGTTCAGCCATGCCTCGCCGATCCGCGCCGAGTCGAGGTTCGGATCGTAGCCGCTGTCCTCCAGGGCGCGGACGAACGTGAACGTGCCCGCGATGTCGTCATCGGTCACCACCAGCGGTACGTCCAGACGGTCATGCACGTAGCCGCGGATCGGCCCCAGCTCGGCCATGATCCGCTGGTGGGACCAATTCTCGAACGGGCGGCCCAGATAAACGCCGATCAACTTGCCGAGCACGCCGCCATAGACGCGTTCTTCGTAGTCAGGTCCTGCCGCCACGACGTTTCTCCTGCTTGCGGGGCTCCGCGACCGAACCGCGCTCGATGATGTCGGCCGGGAACACGGCCCGTCGCGGCGCGCCGTCGGCCAGCCCGCTCATCCTCTCGATCAGCCAGCGCGCCGCGGTCTGTCCCATGCGCTCGACCGGCTGTGCCGCCACCGTCAGGCGCGGCGAGAACCCGTCCGACCAGGCGAAGTCGTCGAGTGCGACCACCGACATCGCCTCGGGCACCCCGATGCCGTGCGCCGCCAGCGCCTTGAGCACACCGAGGGTGATGTGGTTGCTCGTCGACACCAGCGCCGTCGGTCGCACGCCGCCGAGCAGGGAAGCGGTCGCCGCGGCCGCCGCGCCCGGCTGGTAGTCGGTCACCTTGATCAAGTCGGCCTCGACCACGCGGCCCGCATCGGCCATCGCCGAGCGGTAGCCTTCGAGACGCTCGCGCGCCACCTCCATCTGCAGCGGCCCGCTCAGCAACCCGATCCGCTGATGTCCGCGCGCGAGAAGACGGCCGGTCAGCCTCCTCACCGCGTCGCGATTGTCGAGTACGACCGCATCGGCATCGAGACCGGGCACGAGGCGGTCGATCAGCACGACCGGCTTGGACAACACCCGTCGCAGCCGGCCGTCGGCCGCCTCCGTCTGCGCGCCGGGCACAAGCAGAAGCCCGTCCGCGCGCTGGCGTTGGAGAAGGATGAGCTGCCGCCTTTCCCTTTCCGCGACGTCCGAGGTCAGGCAAAGCGTCAGCAGCAATCCGAGTTCGTCGCAAACCCCTTCGATCGCATGAGCGAGGCCGGAAAAATGCGGGTTGGTGATGTCCGGAAGAACCAGGCCGATGACGCCCGTCCGCCCCAGCTTGAGGCTGCGCGCGACCGCATGCGGCACATAGCCGAGTTCATCCACGGCGCGCGTGACCCGAGCCCGCACGTCGCTGCTGACCGGAGCCGAGCTGTTGAGGACCGCCGACACCGATCCCACCGACACGCCGGCATGCACGGCCACATCACGAAGAGTTGGCAAGGCTGAAGAACCTCTTGTCTGGCCGTCGCTGCCGGAGATAGGTTTAGTTGAAACGTTTCAGGGCGGCAAATTCGAAGCGAACGACGACGCGCCAGGAAGAAGCCTCGCTTCCTCCTCGAGAAAGCGTCGGGAGGAGGAAAGATGACGACCCACCCGCATCGCGGCTCGCAGTTCTGGACCAGAAGGCGTCTGGTCGCCTCGGCCGGCGCCAGCGCGCTCGCCGCTCCCTTCGTCGCACGCGGCGCCGAAACCCGGCCGCTTGTGTTCTGGCAGTTCTACGCTCCCGGCGGCCAGGTGCCGTCGCAAGCCGCCTGGTTCGAGCGTGTCGTCGCCGACTGGAACAGCAGCAACGACGTCAAGATCACGCTGCAATACGTTCCCAACGATCAATACATGAACGGCTCGAAACTGCAGACGGCGTTCGCCTCGGGCGAGGGTCCCGACCTTTTCGTCATCAGCGCCGGCGATTTCCTGCGCTACTACAACGCCGGCATACTCCTTGATCTGAGCCCGTTCATCGACCCCGGCGTCCAAGCCGACTTCCCGGCCAACATACTCGCACCCAGGCTGGTCGACGGGAAGCTGTTCGCCATTCCTTACGAGGTCGAGCCGATGGCGATGTATTACAGCGTCGACGCCTTCGACAAGGCCGGCCTGACCGAGAAGGACGTTCCGAAAACCTGGGACGAGCTCCTCGAACTCGGCAAGAAACTCACGACGTCGAGCCGGTACGGCCTCTTGTTCGACGCGACGCCCGGCTACTATCAGAACTTCACCTGGTATCCGTTCATGTGGGAAGGCGGCGGCGACATCGTCGACGCCAATGGCAAGAGCACATTCGACCATCCCGCCGCCGTGGCCGCCCTGAAGTTCTGGCAGGACAGCATCAAGTCGGGCGCGGCGCCTCGCAAGGTGCTCGGCGGCGGCGGCTGGGACAGTGTCCCGAACCTCGGCTCCGGCTACTGCGCCATGCAGAACTGCGGCATCTGGGCCATCGCCCAGCTGCGCAGCGGGGCCAAGAACTTCCGCTACGGGGTGTTTCCACTGCCGACGCCGCCCGGCGGCCATTACGAGACCATCGCCGGCGGCTGGGCCTTCGTCGCCAACGCGCACGGACACGATCCGCACGCCGCGGGGCGTTTCTGCGCCTGGGCGCTCGCTTCAAACAAGCCCGGCTCGATCCAGCGCGTCGTCGACTGGTGCACGGTGGCCAAGAGCGACATGCCGGCTCGAAACTCCGCCTTCAAGGTCGGAGCAGCCGCCTTCGACACCGGGCGGCTGAAGACGTTCCGCGACGAGATCTACGTCAGCGCGAGGGCGGAACCCCGCGTTCCACCCCCGGTCTACAAGGCGGTGTCCGACGCCATCCAGGCATGCCAGTTGGGCGGCGCCGATCCGGCTCAGCAAGCCAAGCAGGCCGGCCAGGAGATCGCGGCGTTTCTCGATACCTACCGAGGAGCCAAGATCGTTTGAAGATCGCGGCCGAGCCGGCCGCCACCGGCTGGTCGCTGCGGCGTCGCGAGCGCGTGGCCGGCACGCTCTTCGTGCTGCCGGACCTCGTCGGTCTCGCGATCTTCGCCGGACTGCCGATGGCGGTCTCCCTTGTCCTCGGCTTCTTCTCCGTCGATGGCTTCGGAACCTACCGGTTCATCGGCTTGGCCAATTACCGCCGCATGCTCGCCGACCCGCTGTTTCTCCAGAGCCTTCGAACCACCGTCTACTATGTCTGCATGCTGGTCCCGAGCCTTTATCTGTCGGGTCTCTTGCTCGCATTGCTGGTCCAGCGCCGGTCGAACCTGTCTGCGGCTCTGCGCGTGATGTTCTTCATGCCCCAGATGGTCAGTCTCGTGGTGGTCGCCGTCATCTGGCAGGTCCTGCTGATCGACAAGATCGGTATCGTCAGCCGTCTCCTGCAACTGGTCGGCGCCAACGGCCTGTCGTGGCTCGGCAACCCATCGCTCGCGCTCGGCACCGTCGTCGTCGTCAGCGTGTGGTTCCTCATGGGCTTCTACATGCTGATTTTTCTCGGTGGTCTTCAGGACATCCCCCCCGAATACCACGAGGCGGCGAGAATGGACGGCGCCGGCTGGTTCGGCGACCTGTTCTACATCACGCTCCCGCTTCTCAAACCGACCAGCCTGTTCGTGGTCATGGTCTCGGTCGTCGCCGCCATCGCCGGCAGCCAGGCCTTCGACCTGATCTACGTGATGACCAAGGGCGGCCCCGCCAACTCCACCTCGCTCGCCATCTATTACATCTATCAGCAGGCGTTCCAGTACAACGAATACGGCTACGCCGCCGCCCTCGCGACGACCCTCGTCGTTCTCCTCATGGCCTTCACGCTGACGTTGCTGGCGCTGACCAGAGGCGGCCGATTCGACCATGGCTGAGCCGGCCACGCCCACGCGGCCCGCCACCGCGCGACTTGCCGCGACCGCCTGGTCGGCGGTCGGCCTCCTGCTCGCGATCCTGACCGTGGCCCCCATCCTCTGGATGTTCGTCGCCGCCTTCAAGCCCGGGTCCGACACCTTCAGCCTGGCCGTCGATCCATCGACGCTGACCGTGGCCAACATCGTCTACGTGTTCACGCAGGTCGATTTCCTGCGCTACCTGCTCAACACCTTCTTCGTCTCGGCCACCGTCACCGCGATCGCGCTGGCGCTGCACTCGATGGCGGGCTACGCGCTGGCACGCCTGCGCTTCCCCGGCCGCGAAGTGATCTTCGTCGGCATGTTCTCGACCTTCTTCGTCTCGCTTCCCGTGATCATCGTGCCGCTCTTCATCATCGTCAAAAGCCTGGGCATGCTCAACAGCTATGCCGGCCTGATCGTGCCCTCGGTGTTCAACGTCTTCGGCATCTTTCTCTTGCGCCAGTTCTACCTGTCGGTGCCGCGCGAGCTGGAGGAAGCGGCCCTGATGGACGGCGCCGGCTTCTGGCGCATCTACGCCAGCATCATCCTGCCGCTGAGCCGCCCGATCCTGGCGGCGCTGGCCATCCTCTTCTTCCTCGCCAATTGGAACGCCTTCCTCTGGCCGCTGACGATCATCAACGATCAGAAGCTCTGGGTCGTCCAGCTCGCCATCGTCAACCTGCAGGGCCAGTACTCCGGCGCCTGGAACTACGTCATCGCCGCGTCCGCGGTCGTGACCCTGCCGACGACGATCCTGTTTCTGATCTTCCAGCGAAGCATCATCGAATCGGTCAAGACCAGCGGCCTGAAATAGGGAACACGATGTCGGACAGTTTCAACGGGCTCGGATGCGGCCTGCACAACATCTCCCGGCTCTCGCATGCCGTGACACGATCGATCTCGCCCGAGAACTTCACCGGCGACAAGGGTGCCGGCGGCCAGGCCGAGGATGGAACGGGCGCCATCCACGCGCGTGGCCTCGGCCGCGGCTGGAAGATCTCGCCTTCTGTCCGCATCGAACCCGGCCAGACGCGGACGCTCGCCGCGATCGACGGACAAGGTGCGATCCAGCAGATCTGGATCACGGTCGCGAACGTGCAGTGGCGTGACCTCATCGTGCGGATGTATTGGGACGACCAGGAACAGCCCTCGGTCGAAGCGCCGATCGGCGACTTCTTCGCCTGCGGCTGGAACCGCTACGCGCAGGTCTCCTCGATGGCGGTCTGCGTCAACCCCGGCCGTGCCTTCAACTGCTACTGGGAGATGCCGTTCCGAAGGCGTGCCCGCATCACGCTCGAGAACCGTTCGCCCGACGACCACGCCATCGTCTACTACCAGATCAACTACGCGCTGACCGACGTGGCCGACGATGCCGCCTACTTCCACGCCCAGTTCAGGCGGCTCAACCCGCTTCCCTTCATGACCGACTACACCATCCTCGACGGCGTCTCTGGCCGCGGCCAGTTCGTGGGCACCTACATGGCCTGGGGCGTCAACAACGGCGGCTGGTGGGGCGAGGGGGAGATCAAATTCTTCCTCGACGGCGACGGCGAGTTCCCGACGATCTGCGGAACCGGCACCGAGGACTATTTCTGCGGTGCCTACAACTTCGACTGCGGCACCGCCGATCCCGCATACCCGCGTGCCTACGAAGCGTTCACCACACCGTACTCGGGCCTGCCCCAGATCATCCGACCCGACGGAACCTACCATTCCCAACAACGATTTGGCATGTATCGATGGCACCTGACCGATCCGGTCCGCTTCGAACAGGATGTGCGGATCACCATCCAGGCCCTCGGCTGGCGAACGGAGCGCAACAACCGCCGCTACTTGCCGCTCCAGGACGACATCGCCTCGGTCGCCTTCTGGTACCAGACCCTGCCCACGGCACCGTTTCCCACACTGCCCGATCGGGACTACCTTGAGATCATCTGACAACCGGAGGCCCATACCGATGCGCCGCAAGACCACCGCCCTGCTCGGCCTCCTTCTCCTCGCCAACACCGCCCACGCCGCCTGCCCGTCACGGAACGACTCGGTCCCCAAATCCGCCAACACCACCGACCCCGCCAAGCC
>CAXUBM010000051.1:0-9638 GCA_964249235.1 uncultured Acetobacteraceae bacterium
GCGGTAACACGGGTTCGAATCCCGTACGGGACGCCAGCCGGATCAACCGTTTATAAGGCTCGAGCCGGTTTCGCCCGAACTTTAGTGGACGAATAGTGCATAGCTACTCAGAAAACCGGTCGGATCGAGGCCGGGCGAGCTATGCTGCTCCAGAACCTAGGCGGACCGGCTGGACCCGCATTGTTCTGCCGTCCGCATCCGCCAGAGCTGCAAGCAAGGGCAGCGCCCGCAACGGTCGATTAGGCGAAGGTGTCACGCGGCGGCGCGCGAGCGCAGGCCGTGATGTTTGAGGGCAGCAGCTTGGAAATCGTAAGCGGTCGGCGCTGACACTTTGACGACTTCGGACCAAGATAACCGAGGCTAGACGCGGCTTAATGACCGAAGGTGGCCGATACCGAACCGTCCGCTATGCGACCTTGAGAAGTAGCAAGCAGTCTCCCTGCCCCCACGCCGACAAGATCTCCGAAAGTGCAAATTCGCCGTCCGACGACTAGGCAAGCGCTGCGCTCAAGTTAAGGCGGCGCCTAGGTTGAGCGTCAAACCTCGCGCGGGGCGGCGTAGCTCAACTTGAGCGGTAGCTCGGTCATGGCGTAGTGGATGAACTGCTGCCCAAGCTTGGTGAGCTCATACTGCTCCGTGTCGTCGAACGCCGACTTCATCGGGCGCGGACCGGAATGCTTGGCTGCCCGCGTGCGGCTCGGCACCTTGGCTACGAAATTTCCCTGGTAGTCGGTCTCCCGGTGCTGCCGGATTATCTCCCCGGTCGAGAGGTCGCGGAACAGCAACTTGAACAGATCGGCCTCGGCCGAGTCCTCGCGGACGGTCTCACGCCCAAGGGCATACCACACGTCCGCCCGCGTGACGCCCGAGTTGTTGTAGATTTTGGCGACCACATCAAAATGGAACTCGGAGTAGGTCTTCACCCATTCCATAAACAGGCGCACCACGTCGTCGCTGACGAACGTGACGGCGCCGGCGTTCGACAGGATGTTCCGGACGAGGACCCGCTTTCTCTCGCTCTCGGTACCAGACCAGTCTCTAAACCCCTTGCGGAGGAGGGACTGGTATTCCTCGCTGCTTACTCGGTCGGCTATCTTCTTATCGTGGAGGTCCAGCCGCTCCGCAATCTCTATGATGGTTTTCTGCTTCTCGGCCATTTCGGCCTTCAGCATCTCCAGCCAGTGCCGAAAAAATTCGTTTAGTTTCGCCTGCTCGGATTCGGACCAGTGATCGCCCGCCGGCGAGAACACGCCCCTAAAGCCGGGCGGCAGGCCCGTCGGGATAAGGAACCCACCGCCGGGCGGACCGTCGGGGGCCGCGTTTCCCTGCTCATCCATAACGAACTCTCACCGCCACTGGACGTCTCCCACCCGGATTGGCAGGGCGGCCACGATCTCTCGCAACGCCTCGAGATCGTCGACGGGTTCCTTCCAGACGTACTGGCGAAGCAAGTCCGGAACGTTCACCCTGCTCGCCGTCGCCTCGAAAACGATGGTGACAATGGCGAACCTGTCGCCCTTCCGGCGCTTCTCGGCGAGGGCGTAGTTCACCTCGGTAGCCAGGAAGCTCTCGTCCCTGAAGTTCGGGGTTATGAAGAACACTGCCGCGCAGGAATCAGAGAACCCCTTCAGGATGCCGCGTTCCAGTTCGGTCCCTGCCCGCATGCTGTCCTCGTCGAGCCACGGACTGAAACCCAGCACGTCCAGGATTCTCTTGAAGTCCCGGACCTTCGGCTTGTCCGCGCCCTTGTGGCTGAGGAAAACTTTCATGGGCGTCATGCCTTGTGCCCGTTCGTGCCTGTCCATCATGTAGGCAAGCTCGGTGTCGATGCCTCCGTCTGGAGGAATGAGCAGCAGGGCGTCTCTGCGTCCCGGCGCAAAGTGGCGCTCCAGCGCCCGCCGTCCCTGACTCACGTTGTCGGCTTCAAAAGCGGCCAGCCCGACGATACGTTCGTCGATCTCTCCCACGCCGGTGCATCGGGCGACCATGGCAAACGGGTCGTCCTGCAACAATGCTACCGTCCACCCGCGGAAGCTGCCCTCGACCAGCTTCCAGCCGCTCAGGAGCGGCCAATTCAGAACGGCATCAGCGTGCTTGGCTCGGACCGCCGCCTGGTAGGCGCGCAATACGTCGGCATACGGTCTCATGTCATTATCGCCTATCATGAACCCTCCGCCGTCCGCCTGTCGCCTTTACATTGCTCGCGCGTATAGCACGGGCCACGGAGTGATGCTGAACGCGCCTCACGATAAGGGCGATCGGCGATGACTATGTCCGCTTTCGAGAAGATATTCCGGTCAGCCGCGGGGTTCGCTTAGAGCGCGGATCAGACAAAACAGTGTTGCTGCTCGCCGCCCGAGAGCTGCCCCGGCAGGTCGGCGAGGCGATCTCCGTGCCCCACACGGCCTCGAGACCGGCCCTCGCGCGCGACTACGCGTCGCGGCGCCTACACAGCTCGAGTGGCAGGGCCAAGTTTTTAAGCGCCGTCACCGTCGGGATCAGGTGGAAGGCCTGGAACACGATCCCCGCCGTATAGCGCAGGAAGCGCGCGGACGCGTCCTCGTCCAGCTCGGTGACGGGCGTGCCCGCGACCATGATCTTCCCGCACGTCGTCCGCTCGTGACCGCGGTCGGCCGGTGAGCAGCACGGATCCCTATAACGCTGGCGTCAGAAAGCTCTTGGCCGCCCGATAAAGGTCGACGATGAGAGAACCCGCCCACCACGATCGTCGCACATCAACGTCCCGTCAATTTCTCGGAAGTGGACCGCCTCGGGTAGCGCCGAGTCCGGCAAAGGTCGCAAGGCCCGGGGATTATGGAACACCTGCACGTCGTCGCCCCATCGCTCCTGGTAGCTGGGATCGCGAACGTCCGCCCTAAATGGAATTCCTCTGAAAGCGTCGGGATCCGGGTCGAAAAGAACGCCCGCCCGAATGTAGACCGACAACGGATCGCCCTGACCCGCGAGCACGCCCATCCTGTCGAACTTCGCCAAGGTGGCGGCATTTGAGAAGATCACGGCCGAGACGTTCTCCGCAGCGGGGAGGCGGAAGAAGCCGGAGGGTATCTCCTTGCCGCGATAGACATGACGCTCAATCGACTCACTCCGCGCCTTCTTCCCGTCGACCTGTTCGAGGATCCGTCTAGATCCGTAGAGGTACGTTGACAGCGCGCTCTGGCTGTATGTCATCGAGCCGAACGGCTGGCCGTGCTCAGGGTCCGGTGCACGGTGGAAGTCTGCGATGGCCAAGACGAACGGGATGCTCTCGCAGCCGCGCATCTCCCAGTAATGCTCCCCGGCCGCGTTACGCTTCTTAAGCTTAGAAGTAAGGGCCGAACCAAACTTGATTGGCATGTAGTCGAGAAGGAACGCGGCGATGTCGGCGGGAGTATTGATTGCCGGAAGGTCGGAAAGCGCGCCGGACCTCGATGAGGCGACCGTCGTCGCCTCGACCGCGAAACTCAGCCCCGGCTCGGAGACGATTAGGTCCGGCGCCTCGCGGTGTTCGACATCCATGCCTTGGTCGCGGAACATCGCCCAGAGATAAATCTCCCAAAGTCGCTGGTCGAATTGGGATCCCTGGAACTCCGCTACCAGATGCCTATCCGAGGTGACGAGCCACGGGGAGATCGCGGCGAAGACGAAGCGCGACGGTGCTCGGCTGGGGTCATCACGCAGGACGAGAAAGCTAGGGTGGAGAAGAGCGTCCGGTACGTTCCTGTCGATGAAAAGGTTCAGAGGACTGCGCGGCTCGCCTCCTTGAACTATGACGCCGTTGAAGTCCGGGCTGCGGACGAGGTCCTCCATCGCCAGTCTGAGCCGAACTGACGCGATCCGCTCGCTGGCGAAGCCACACTGCACCTCATGAGCGGCGAAACGGCCCACGGCGTCACGTGCGAGAATAACATAGCAGAAATCTCCGTCGGTGCGGTCTAGAAAGACTGCGCCGATCGCGTCCTCATCCGCGGTCGCCCACCAGGAAAGTTCCTCAGCGAGCAGCCGGACGCCTGCGCGGCGGGTGCCGATCGCAAGGACATCAAAAAGCGCCTGTGCGATGCGTTCGGCCATGCGGGCAAAATGCCGCGGTGCCAGAAGAGGTCAAGGCAGATGGTGGATGAAAGTAGAGAGTGGAGTTAACGAGGCTCTTTACCTCAGGGCCATCATTCACAACGATGGTGGACGTGGCGTCTACTTCTTCGATCCGCATGGGCACGACTTGAAATGATCATTCGGCCAAATGGAGGTTGATGGAGCGAGTTCGGCTTCTCGGGTCTGCTGCCCACTAAATTCGGTCATCGTGATTTCGGGCGAGCGTGTCCGCTTGCAAGAGGCACCGCCTGCAGCCGAAATGGCCGGGATGAGCGCATAACCCGAGATCTCCGGTGGTCAAAGGAGTATGTTGCTGGGCAGGGTCTCGAAGGGGTTCTGCGCTGACACACCCAATGGGGTGAAGTGACGGAGATTTTGGGTCAGCACTGTAAAGCCGCGGTTCAGTGCCGTCGCAGCAATTGCGAGATCTGCCAGTCCCGGGGCATGTCCCTGCCCAAGCGCGTAGTCTGCCAGGGGACCAAGGCGCCGCGCCGCCGAGACATCAACGGGCAGAACTCGACGGGCATACAGGTGCAGCACCGTCTCCAGCCATCCCGTTAAGCGCTCGGCCTTGGCGTGGGCACCCGTGCGGAGACAGCGCGCTATGCCCTGCTCGATCTCCGCGACGGTAATCACTGACAGGTAAAGATCTGTGCTGTTCCGATCCATCCAATCCCTAATGTCCCGTCGCGGCACGGCCTTGGTCGGGGCAGCCGCCGAGAGAACGTTGGTGTCGACGAGGTACAAGGCTCAGAGGTCGTTCTCGCGAAGACTCCCATGATGCTCGGGCACGTCCTCAGGCTCCAGCTGAGCCTCCATCAAAAGCCGGCCGAACGACGGAACCTGTGACAAACGCTGCCACTCCTCGAAGCTGAGAATGACCGCTTCTGGTCGGCCGTGCCGGGTGATGATGGACGGCTCACCTTGTTGAGCTTGGTCGACGACAGCTGACAGCGTTGCCTTGGCATCTCGCAACTGAATCTCCTGCACAGCGCCGCTCCCGTGACCACAGTAGTTCGCAACTTACAGAGTGCCGAGCCAAGCAGCAAGCTCAGCTCGGCGTGACCGTGCCGAACGTGGCAGCTTCAAACCTCGGTCGCCTCCGACAGGGTCAGCGCGTCCTCGGCGTCGACGCCCAAGTAGCGCACCGTGCTCTCGAGCTTGGTGTGGCCGAGTAGGATCTGCACCGCGCGGAGATTACCAGTCCTCTTGTAGATCAGGGCCACCTTGGTGCGGCGCAGGCTATGCGTCCCATAGGCGGATCGCCCTAGCCCTGTGCTCTCAACCCAGTCCCCCACCAGGCGCGCATACTGCCGCGTGCTGATGTGAGCGTCGGCATCCAACCGGCTGGGGAACACGAAATCCTGCAGCCCGCCCCCACGATGCGTCAGCCAGGCAATCAGGCTTTCCCGGGTTTGTTGAGTCAGTTCGAATTGTACCGGCTTTCCGGTCTTCTGCTGCACGATGGTCGCGCGGTGCCGGGCAGCGGCGTTGATGACGAGCTGGCCGATGCGCAACTGCACGAGGTCACAACCGCGCAGCTTGCTGTCGACGGCAAGGTCGAACAGCGCCAAGTCACGGATGCGGCTCTCGCGCTGAAGGGTGAGGCGGATGGACCAGACCTGTTTGGGCTTGAGGGGCGGCTTGGGTCCGACAAAGGCGCCCTTGTTCCAGGGCACCACCGGGCGAATAGTCGGGGTTGCGGCTTTCGGCTTTGAGGGCTGCACGATGTTCTCCTGAACCGCGGAAGAGCGGCAGGAGATTGATCACTGGCCTTCATGACTGCGGCCCGGCCTGCTATGAGACGCGGCCGGAGCGACGTCCGCTATCGGGAACCTGATCCAAGCGCCTGAACGTCCGGGATGAAGCGCAGAGCGGACGGTTTGAGGACCCCAATGATGAGGCGAGACCAATTGGCTAAGAGGACGTTTTGCGGTCGCCAGAGGCCATCGCTAACAGAATACTAGAGGCAGCGACAAATTTCGGTGGTTTCCAGTCCCCGCAACCACTGTGGTCGAACACGCGAACAGAACCGAATCAGCGGCCAACGTTATGCGCGTGAAGCCTAGATCAGGTTCTATTTGACTTGAATCGACGGTGCTTTCCCGACTCGGGTGGGATCTGACTCACCATGCTGACTGGGTCGGAGGCCAGCATGGATGGCACGGACACTCTCGCAGGATCTTCGCTCGCGGATGATCGCGGCCGTCGACCGCGGCATTTTTTCGCGCAACACGGCGGCGGCGCGTTTCGGGGTGGCGATCGCAACGGCCGTGCGTTGGGTGCACGTGTGGCGCAACACCGGTGGTGCGGCCGCCAAGCCAAAGGGCGGTGACACGCGCTCGCATCGGATCGAGGCGTTCCGCGACGTGATCCTCATCGGCGTCGGGGCGGAGCCGGACGTCACCCACAGCGAACGCCCCGACAGGCTGCGGCGGGAGCACGGCGTCTCGTTCGCGCGCAGCACGATCTGGCGCCTGCTCGATCGGCAGGGAACCACAAAATGCGCACGCCAGCGAGCAGGAGCGGCCCCGCATTGCGGCCTGCAGCCTGGCGTGGTTCGACGCGCAGCCTGATCTCGATCCGAAGTGCCTAGTCTTCGTCGACGAAACCGGAGCGTCCATCAAGATGGCACCCCATGCTGCTCGCCGGCCCGATAACCGCGACGCGTTCGAGGCCTATGTCGAGCCGGTCCTCGCGCCGACGCTTCGCTCCGGCGACGTGGTGCTCCTCGATAACCTGCCCGACCACAAGGGCGCCAGCGTCCGCGCCACGATCGAAGCGACAGGGGCCACGCTCCGCTTCCTGCCGCCCTACTCGCCCGGCCAGTAGCTCGCGCTTGAGGAGCATTTGCGCAGCCGCGCCTCAAGCCGCTCGCTCTCCAATCCCTCGCCGTCGATAGACCGTGTCGCCAAGCTCGCCTCACCGGCCGCCAGGAACGCGTCGCGCCAGCCGCTCAACGTCGCGGCCGTGATGCCCAGTGCTCGCGAGACCGTCCCGAGGTCCTCCCCCGGAGCAGCCGCAACACCGCGTCCCGCTCGCCCTGCCGCGACGTCCGGCCGCCTCGGCCAGGACCAGCGGCATCCGTCGTCTCTGTCTTGTCAGGGGTCATTTCGGATCACGCTCTAGTCAGATGCTGCACGAAAGTCTGTCGAAGCTCGCGGGCACGATGCCCAAGTTGGCGACCTCTTCGAGGCCCCAGTCTTGCTTCGAAAGTGGTCTCGCGGTGCGGGGCGCGCTGGATCCTCGTTGCGCCCCACATGGCTCCTTCCCCCGATCGCCCGGCCTAAAGCGCGTCGCGAAGCGATCTCCGAGCTACGATCCCTTACCGATCTCGCTGGCTGTCGTGGCGGCGTTGGCTTTGGTGACCAGCACCGAGGGGATGAAGGTATAGAGCGGGATCGATCGGTCGCCGGCAAGATAGCGAGCCGCGTTGTCGACCGCCGTCTTGCCGATCAAATAGGGTTGCTGGGCAACGACGGCGCCAGCGGGCGACACAGGATCGGCGACCATCTTCACCACGTCAGGGCTGCCGTCGACGCCATAGGTGCGGATCCCCGCACGATGCGCAGCGGCGATCGCCTCGGTGGCGCCCACCTGCGGCACGTCCCAGGCCGACCACACGGCGCTCACGTCGCCGTCGTGCGGGTATTTCGATAGCATGTCGGTGATCTGCGCGTACGCGTTCTGCACCGTGTTCGGGATCACGTCGCGCAACTCGGGCTGCACGATTTCGATGCCAGGAAACGCCTTCAGGACCAGCCGGAGCTCGTCGTACCGGATCGCGCAAACTGGCACGCTGTAGAAGCCGTTGAAAACGAGAATTTTGCCATGGCCGCCGAGATCGCTTGCCATCTGCAGCGCGATCTTTTCGCCGATCCCGTAATTGTCGGACGTGGTGTCGTTTAGGCTCGATGGCGACACGGTATCGACGGTGAAAAGTGGAATGCCTGCGGCGCGGATCTTCCTGAGCCAGGGCTGCAGCACCGGTCCGTTGCCGAGCTGCTCGATAATCACGTCCGGCTTCTGCGCGATCAGTGTCTGGATCTGATTGATCTGGCGGCCGTCGTTGCGACCGGCGTCGAGCGCGATCGCCGTGCCGCCGAGCCGTCGCACCTCGTCGATCTGGCCCTGATAGGCCCTGAGATCCCAGTAATGCTCAGTGCCGACCACGGTGATCCCGATGCGCCTGCCATGGAGACTCGGTGCGTCGGCGTGCGCGATTGAGGTCGCGAGCGCGGTCCAGCAGGCGCTCGCTGCGGCGGCGAGCAGGAGTCGTCGAACTCGTGGGATGGAGTTGGGCGTCATCGTGGGGCCTTTCCAGGGAAATGGATCATGTCGGTTGGGCGCGCCTCGCGCCAAAGCTCACGGAAAGCACGAGCAGGACGAGCAGACCAATCGCGACCTGCTGCCAATAAAAATTCCAGCCGATCAACAGCAGTCCGTTGCGGAGCACGCCAAACAGAACGATGCCGAGCAGCGAGCCGACCACGTTGGGCCGTGCGTCGCGATGGATCGTCGTGCCGAGAAACACCGCCCCGATCGCGTCGAGCAGGAATGCATTGCCCGATTGCGGCACGTAGGAGCTCACTGTCGCGAGCAGCAGCAGACCGGCGATGCCGGAAAGCGTCGCCGACAGGACGTAGGTCGCGAACAACGTGCGGGCGGTTCGGAGGCCGGAATAGCGGGCGACGACCGGCGCGAGCCCGATCATCAGTGCGCGCCGCCCGTAAGCAGTGCGGCCCATGAGAAAGTGTGCGCCGGCGGCGAGGATGCCCAGCACGATCAGCGGAACCGGCGCGCCGAGCACTCTGCCGTGTGCAAGCGCTACCAGCAACGGCGGGACATGCGAGACAATGTAGATCGGCGCGCCTCCATTTGTTGCGAGCTGCTGGGCGCTTTCGCCGATGAACAACACGCCGAGCGTCGCAAGGAACGGGGTGATGCCGAGCCCGGCGATGAGTGCCGCGTTCAGCACTCCGACGCCGATCGCAGCGGTGAGGCCGATTGCGGAGGCGGTGAACGCGCCGAGACCGCCCGAGACGGCGAGTGCCGCCGTAAGCGAGGCGGCGTCGGCCGAGGTGCCGACCGCGAGATCGATGCCGCCCGCGCTCACCACCAGCGTCATGCCGAGCGCCACGATCGCCGGGAGCGTGACATCGTTGATCAGGATATGAAGAAGGTTGGCGCCCGAACGGAAGGTGGGGGAGGCGAACGCGAAGGCGGCGCAGACGACCGCCATAGCGAGCGGCAGCATCACACGCACGGCGCGTCCCAAACCGGTTCGACGCGACGCCAGCGTGCCCGTCGCGCTCATCGCCGCGTCTTCCTGCCGGCCAGCGCGCGCAGCGCGACAACGGACAGGATGAGCACGCCTTCGGTGCCGTTGACCCAGTCGCTGGAGATGTTGACGAGCTGGAACACGTTGGCGAGGCAGCCGATGAACAGGGTCGCCGCGAGCGTGCCGCCGATCGTCGGCTGCAGTCGGCGCGAGAACACGACGCCCAGCAGCGCGATCAGCACGACCGGCAGCAGGAGGTCGCCCGAAC
>CAXUBM010000052.1:0-7448 GCA_964249235.1 uncultured Acetobacteraceae bacterium
CGGCGGGGGCGCCGGGGCGGGGGGGGGGGCGTGGGGAATGGGGGGGGCGCGCCCCCGCGCGCCCCGCTGGGGGCTTGCCCCCAGACCCCGCTCGTGGCGGTCCAGGGCTCAGCTTGCGGCGGGGTTCCAGGCCGCGAACTGGTCCTTGAACTCCGGATGCCACCGCGACAGCGGCGGCCGGTTTTCCACGATGTCGCCGGCCGCCCAGAGGATGCGCTTGCGGTCAAGCGCGGCGGTGACGTCGT
Organism: uncultured Acetobacteraceae bacterium; assembly: GCA_964249235.1. Lineage (GTDB taxonomy): Bacteria > Pseudomonadota > Alphaproteobacteria > Acetobacterales > Acetobacteraceae > CAXTPV01. The sequence continues at coordinate 246 of CAXUBM010000052.1, forward strand.
TGTCCGGGCAGAGCAGGTAGAAGTCGGCGCGGCCCATCCCGTCGATCATGAACTGCACCACCTGATCGGCGGTCCATGCCGCGTCCGGCTTGCCGGTCGCGCCGTGCGCCCGCGTGAAGCCGGTGTAGGTGAAGCCGGGGATCAGCAGGTGCGCCGTCACCCGGCAGCCCTCGGTGTTGCGCAGGTCGTGCGCCAGCGCCTCGGTCACCACCTTGATCGCCGCCTTCGACACGTTGTAGGCGGTGTCGCCCGGCGGGCAGGTGATGCCTTGTTTGGAACCGGTGTTGACGATCGCGCCCGGCCTGCCGGACGACGTCATCGTCGGCGTGAAGGCCTGCACGCCGTGCACCACGCCCCACAAGTTGGTGTCGAGGATGTCGTGCCAGCGCCGCAACGGTGCGCCAAGCTGGCCGCCGCCTTCGCGACCGGCGTTGTTCATCAGCAGCGCGACGTCGCCCCATGCCGTCACGACGCGGTCGTGCAGCGCCCGCACCTGGTCCTCGCGCGCGACGTCGGTGGGCACCGCGAGGGCCTCGCCGCCCAGTGACGCGGCCGCCGCCTGGAGGGCGGGCTCGTCGATGTCGGCGAGTGCCACCCGCATGCCCTTCGAGGCGAAGAAGCGGGCGGCGGCGAGGCCGATGCCGCTGGCGGCGCCGGTGACCACCGCGACGCGGCCGGGAGTGATGGCGGGATGCATGCGTTTCCTTCCCTCGAGGATCCGGAGAGCCGCCCAGTCTAGACCGGGTTCGGGGCCGAGGCCCCGGCCAGATCGGGGGACCGAGCCCCTGCCCTTCCGGCAAGCAGCGATCCGACCACCTTGGCGGAGGTCAGCACGCCGGGCAGACCGGCGCCGGGGTGGGTGCCGGCGCCGACCAGGTAGAGGCCGGAGACTTCCTCCGAGCGGTTGTGGAAGCGAAACCACGCCGATTGCGTCAGGCGCGGCGCCACGGAGAAGCCGGCGCCGAAGCGGCTGCGGAAGTCGCGCTCGAAGCTGCGCGGGGTGACGAAGCGCTCGGCGACGATGCTGGCGGCCAAGCCTGGCATCAGGCGTTGCTCCAGCAGGGCCACGATGCGGTCGCGCAGAATCGGGCCGGCCCGTTCCCAGTCGATCGGCGCGCGCAGGTTCGGCACCGGGGCGAGCACGTAGAAGGCGTCGCGGCCGGGCGGCGCCATGCCGGGGTCGGTGGCCGCCGGGCGATGCAGGTAGAGGCTGGGATCGTCGGGCAGCCGGGCGGTGCGGCCGAACACCTCGTCCAGCAGCGCCCGGTAGCGCGCGCCAAGAACGATCGTGTGGTGGGCTATGTCTCCAAAAACTCGATCAGTCCCGAAATAGAGAACGAACAGGCCCATCGAGTAGTGCAGGCGGTCGACGCGCCGCGCCGTCCAGCGCCGGCGCCGCCCGTCGGGCAGCAGGTCGGCGTAGATCGAGGGCGCGTCCGCGTTGGCGATCACCGTGTCGGCCGCGACGTGCTCGCCGGTGGCGAGCCGGACGCCGTCGACGCGGCCTGCCTCGGCGGTGATGGAGGTGACGTCCGCCCCGGTCCGGATGGCGACGCCGTGACGGCGGGCGAGCCCGGCCAAGGCCTCGACGAGCGCTCCCGTGCCGCCGCGCGGGAAGAACACGCCGTGCGCGCGCTCCAGGTGCTGGATCAGCGCATAAATGCCGCTGGTGTGGAACGGATGACCGCCCACCAGCAGGGGCTGCAGGCTGAAGACGCGGCGGAGCTGCTCGTCGCGGATCTCGCGCCGGACCAGGCCGTAGACGGAACGATGGCCGCCGTGGGCCAGGAGCGACGGCAAGGCGCGCAGCATGGTCGAAAGCGCGTGAAACGAGACGGCGCCGTAACGCTCGTAGCCGAGTTCGTACAGCCGTTGCGAGCGCGCGAGCAGCCGCTCGTAGCCGGGCACGTCGGCCGGCGAGAAGCGGGCGACCTCCTGGCGCATCCGGTCGGCGTCGCCGGAATAGTCGAAGTGCCGCCCGTCGGCGAAGGCGATTCGGTAGAAGGGAGACACCGGCAGCAGCTCGACGTGATCGGACAGGCGCTCGCCGAACAGCGCGAACAGTTCCTCCAAGAGGAAAGGCGCGGTGATCACGGTGGGCCCGGCATCGAATCGGAACTCGCCCTCGCGCAGCACGCGGCCGCGGCCACCGAGCGTGTCGAGCCGGTCGAGCAGCAGCACCTCGTGCCCCAGGGCGCGCGCCCGCAACGCGGCGGCAAGGCCGCCGAACCCGGCCCCGACCACGACGGCGCGGCGGCCGCGCTCAGAATCGATTTGATGCAGCACGGAAAATCAAAGCCAGTTCAATCCTGCTCGCCGCCAGTAAAAAAGGTTGAAGAACGCGTCCAGCGGGTGGATGGTCGGAACCGGAGATGCTGGCGCGCAACGGGAAGGTTCTGGGATGGGCATGACGGTCCGACCCGAGAAGTTCGGCGGCATCGTCCCGCTGGCGGTAAACCGGGATGCGAACGCCCCCAAACTGCGGGCGCTGACCAGCTTCGTCGACACCGCCGTGCCGGCGCTGCTGCTGCTGACGTTGATGGCGGGGGAGCAGAGCGAAACCGCACCCGACCTCAAGCGACTCGCCTCGATTCTGAGCGAGCTTCAGGACGGCACCGGCGCGGAGCGGAGCGACGGGCCCGACCCGACCGCCATCGGCCGCCTTTACCGCGCGGTGATGTCGCTCAAGGCCTGCAAGAACGACCACTAGGCGGCGTGCGCCCCGCGCCCGAACGGGCGGTTGAGGCTGTAGACCTTCCAGTTGAGCACCGACGCGAACCCGACCCACGCGAGATAGGGCAGCAGCAGCCAGGCGGCGACCGGCCGGTAGGGCGCGAACGCCACGACCAGTGCCAGCACCGAGAGCCAGAGCGGCACCACCTCGACCATGGCCAGGTCCGGACGTCGGAGCTTGAAGAACAGCGCGCTCCAGCCGGCGTTGAGCACGCCGTTGGCGGCGAAGAGCCCGATCTCGGTCGAGCGCTGCGCGTCGTCGCCGGCCCGCCAGGCCAGCACCGCGCTGGCGACGCACAGCAGGCCGATCGTCGTCCAGGCGGGCCCGAACAACCAGTCCGGCGGCTGCCAGCGCGGCTTGCGGAGCCGGCGATACCAGTCGCTCAGCGCGGACAGCGTCAGGAGGAAACCGGCGCCCAGGACGACGCACATGCAGACGAAGGCGACCAGAACCTGATGGATCACGCCGAAACCAGACCGGTCAGGTGCGCAATGTTCTTGCAGAAGATGCGCAGATGCACGATCGGCTTGGCCCGGACGAGTTCCTTGCTCATGTAGGCGGTCCAGGTGAGCGCCTGCACGTCGGGGTCGCGGCAGATGCTGACGAAGCGCTCGCGGCGCGCGTCCGAGGCGTACCAGAAACGCTGCATCATGCCGAGCACGGCGAAGACCTGACCGTGGGCGCGCATGAACTGGCGGCGCGCGGCCTTGAGCGAGGCGGGCTTGCCGCTGAGCAGGAAATGCTCGACGGCGTTGGCCGCCAGCCGGCCGCCGAGCATGGCGTAGTAGATCCCCTCGCCCGAAGCGGGCGCGACGACACCGGCGGCGTCGCCGGCCAGCACCGTCCGACGGCCGTCGTCCCAGCGCCCGAGCGGCTTGAGCGGGATCGGCGCCCCCTCGCAGCGCACGGTCGCCGCGCCGTCGAGTCCGATCGCGGTGCGGAACGACGCGGTGGCGGCGCGCAGCGGGAAGCCCTTGCGCATGCTGCCCAGGCCGATGCTGGTGAACGGTCCGTGCGGGAACACCCAGCCGTAGAAGTCGGGCGAGATCGTGCCCTCGTAGTGCACCTCGGCCACCGAGGGGTCGAGGCCCTCGGGCGAGCGGACGATCTCATGATAGGCGAAGACGTAGCGCATCGAGGCGGCCCCCTTGATGCCGGCCGCGCGGGCGACGGCGGAGCGCGCGCCGTCGGCGCCGATCACCGCGCGTGCCCTGACGGTGAACGGGGCGGCGTGGGCGTTGCTGGCGCTCTCGCGGCAATGGAGCGTGACCGCGTCGGCGTCCTCCTCCATGCGCTCGAACATGCCGGTGCGGCGGTGCGCGCCCGACAGCTCCGCCCGCTCGCGCAGCCACGCGTCGAAATGCTCGCGATCCACCATGCCGACGAAGCCGCCGTCGGCGATGGGCATGTCCGCCGAGCGGTGCGACGGCGCGAAGACGCGGGCCGAGCGGGCACGGGCGACCAGCAGGTGGTCGGGGATGTCGAAGTCGGCGATCAGCCGCGGCGGGATGGCGCCGCCGCACGGCTTGACCCGGCCCGCGCGGTCCAGCAGCAGCACGGTGCGGCCCGAGCGTGCGAGCTCGTGGGCGGCGGTGGCGCCCGCGGGGCCGCCGCCAACGACGACAACGTCGTAGATCTCGGCCGGGTCGGTGGCGGGCGTGGTCATGGGGCGGCTCCTAGCGCGAAGGCGGCGGCGAGCATGCCGAGCACGTAGAGCGAGGTCCCGGTGCCGTTGTACCAGGGCGCGCGTCTGGCCGGATCGGCGAGCAGCCGGCGCATGAGGACGAGTTGGACGGCGAGCAGCACGGCGATCAGGGTGGCGTGGATGGGCGCGAAACGGGCCAGGAACAGCACGACGAGGATCTGCGCCAGCGCCATCACCGCGCCGGCGCCCCGGCACGCACGCCGGATGCCGAGCTGCGCCGGCAGCGAACGCAGACCGGTGGCGCGGTCGCCCTGGACGGACTTGAAGTCGTTGAGCGTCATGATGCCGTGCGCGCCGAGGCTGTAGAGCAGGGCGACGACCAGGATCGCGGGGCCGGGCACCCGGTGCAGGCAGAGTGCCGCACCGGCGAACCAGGGCAGGCCCTCGTAGGACAGGCCGCAGGCGAGGGCGCTGAACCAGCCGTTGCGCTTGAGCCGAAGCGGCGGCGCGCTGTAGGCCCAGGCCACCGCGAGCCCCAGCGCGCTCGCCAGGCCGACGACGCGGCCCAGGGCGAAACCGACCGCCAGGGCAAGTGCCGCGAGCGTCAGCGCGACCCACAGTCCCCAACGCCCCGGGATCCGCCCCGACGGGATCGGCCGCCCGGGTTCGTTGATGGCGTCGACGTCGCGGTCGCACCAGTCGTTCAGCGCCTGGCTGGCGCCGCAGGCCAGCGGCCCCGCCAACGCGAGCCCGGCGGTGGCCGCGATGAAGTGCGTCCCGCCGGCGGAGACGAGCCCGCACCCGAACGCCCAGGCCGGCGCGAACCAGGTGATCGGCTTGGTGAGCTCGACGAAGTCGAGGGGTCGGGGGCCTCGAGGCCCGGCCGCGGGCTCCTGCGCGCCCGCGCCGAGGGAACCCTGACCGTGGCGGAGCCCTGACGGCTGCGCGACCGCGCTCACCCGTCTTCCCCGCCGCCGCCGTCGTCCAGGTCTCCCAGGCCGTAGCGGCGCATCTTGACGTAGAGGCTCTGCCGGCTCAGTCCGAGCATCTCCGCCGCCGACGCCCGGTTGTCCCCCGTCAGCTCGAGCGCCGCCTCGATGCAGAGACGCTCGATGACGTCGGTCGCGTCGCGGACCAGGTCCTTGAGCGACACGCGGCCGATCAGCTCGGTCAGCTGCTCGACCGAGCGCGGCACGCCGTGTCCGATCTCCGGCGCCGGCTCGAGTCGCCGGCCGACGTCGCGGATGGCGAAGCCGTAGGCCGGCATGGTCATCCCCGCCACGGCGACGGCGGAGATCTCGACGTCGGTCGTCAACCCCTGCGCCCCGCGCACCGTGCTGCGAAACAGCCGCACCGCGCCGTGCTGGCGGAGGTTGGCGAGCAGCACCGGCACGTCGACGCCGGGCTGGCCGACCCACTCCTCCAGCGAGGCACCGCGTGCCGCCACCGACGACGGGAGCTGCGCCATGGCGACGAAGGCGGCGTTGACCGCGAGCACGCGCCCGTCGGCGCCGGCGAAGGCGAAGGCGTCGGGCGCCTGCTCGAGCGCGCTGAGAAGGCGGTCGCTGAGGGTGGCGGTCCCCGTCTCGAGGTCGGTCGGCGCGACCAGGCGGGCCCGCAATGTCGGCGCGCCCGCGCCCGCCGCGGCGGGGCCGCGGATGGCGGCGAGGAAACGGGTGACCGCGCCGCGGTCGCCGGCGTCGAAGAGGTCGGTGACCGGCCGCCCCACCGCGCGCCTGCCCGCTGCGAGCGCGCGCGCGGCGGCGTTGACCTCGTTGACGCGCAGGCTCTGCGCATCAAGCACGAACAACGGCTCGGCGGCGCTGTCGAACAGCAGCCGGTAGCGGGCCTGCGCCTGCCGCAGCGCGGCGTAGTCGCGCGAGATCGTCTGCTGGGCCGCGACCAGACGCTGCTGCAAGGTCGCGATCGGACGCAGGTCGCGGCCGAAGGCCACGATGGGCCCGTGCTCGCGCGTGCGCACGGCGGCGTATTCGACGGCGACGTCGGTGCCCGAGCCGGTGGCGTGATTGAGGTGGCGCAGCAGCGGGTCGCGGTCGCGACTGGCCGCGTCGAGCAGGGCCGCGAGCTTGGGCCGGCTTTCCGCGGTCACGGTGTCGGCGAGCTTGCGGCCGCGCCAATCGGCGGCGTTGCCGAGCGCGGTCTCGAAGTCGCTGTCGCGGAAGGCGCAATCCTGCACCGTGCCGTCGGGATCGAGGATCAGCGCCACGTCGGCCGCCGCGCCGAACAGGCGCGACGCGTCCTCGGGTGCGATCTGCCCGAGCGCCTCGCCAAGGTGGGCGAAGGAGGTGCCCCGTCCCATCAGCCGCCGTGCCCACCGACGACCGGCCCACCGACGACTGGCCCACCGACGACTGGGCCGCCGACGAGAAGCCGCGCCTGGGCCAGCGCCGTGGCGGCGTCGGGCGCGGTCGCGTCGGCGCCGATCCTGGTGGCGAGCTCGGGACGGGCGATGAAGAGCGGGCCGCCGACCATGATCACCAGCCGGCGATCGCCGCAGCCGCGACGGGCCAGGGCGATGCAGCGGGCCAGCCGCTGGAGGTGGATCTCGGCGCCGAGCGAGATGCCGAGCAGGTCGAAGCCGGACGCGACCCGCCGCTGGACGTCGACGGCGCTGCGCACGGCGGGACTCTGGACCGTCCAGCCGGCGGTGCGAAAGAAGGTCGCGAGCATGCTCAGGCCGAAGGAATGCTGCTCGCCGGGGGTGGCGACGAGCAGCGCGCTGCGGCCGGCGTCGGTCGGCTCGGCGGGGAGCTCCTCGGCGAGGCCGCGGAAGATGCGCTGCAGCATGAACGTCGCGTGGGTG
>CAXUBM010000052.1:7458-9488 GCA_964249235.1 uncultured Acetobacteraceae bacterium
GTGGGTGACGTCGGCGAACGAGATGCGGTCGCTGCTCCACAAGTCGCCGAGATGGCGGGCGGCACCGGTCAGCAGCGACAGGCTGATCGTCTGCGGCGACACGCCCTGGGCGCGCAGCCGGGCGACGATCGCATCGGGTTCTCCGTCGGGACCTTGCAGCAGGACGCGGCTGAAGGCGGCGGCGTCCTCGTCGACCTCGGTGGCGGCGATCGGCGTCGTGTCGGTGGGCGCGGGGAAGCACGCGTCGCCGGCGTCAACGTCGCCATGAGCGGAGAGGAGGCGGGGAACGATGTTGCGCTCGACCAGATCGGTCAGGATCGTCTGCAGCCGGTGCCTAAGGAGAGTGACGGGTGCTGCCGGCCGTGGCCGGCGCGGCAGCCTTACGACTTTGTCGTCGCCGTTCGACAGGTGATCCTCCCGCGCATGCGGCTGCCGCTGGTCCATCCTGCGCCCGATCGCACCGGCCATCCAGGAGCCCTCTCCCCACCACCGAAATAAGAGGCGTGCCGGCGCACGGTGTCAATCAAGACTTACGTCCAGACTGCTTGACACTTTTCCTCCGCCGGACCTAGCGTCTGCCCTACCGGCGCGACGCCGCGAAGCAGGCCGCAGTGGAGGACCAACGATGATCCAAGGCCTCGACGAAGTCTTCGGCGCCTTCGACTGCGCCCCCTGGGGGGCCACCACGGGACGGCGACGCGACCCCGCGACACGCCCGGCGGCGGCACCGGCGCCGCTCTACACGCCCGAGCAACGCCGCCGGCGCGACGAGAGCGGCTGGACCACGGTGCAGGGCATCCTGGCGCCGCTGCAGTTCACCGCCTTCCTCGTCAGCCTGGTGCTGGTGATGCGCTTCGTCGCCAGCGGCGCCGGCTACGGCGACGCCACGGTCTCCATCCTGGTCAAGACCGGCCTGCTCTACACGATCATGGTGACCGGCGCGATCTGGGAGAAGCGGGTGTTCGGGCAGTACCTCTTCGCGCCCGCCTTCTTCTGGGAGGATCTGTTCAGCTTCCTGGTGATCGGGCTGCACACCGCCTACCTCGCCGCCCTGCTGACGGGCGCGCTGCCGGCGCGCGGCCTGATGTTGCTGGCGCTGAGCGCCTACGCGGCCTACCTGATCAACGCGACCCAGTTCATCCTCAAGCTCAGGGCGGCGCGGCTGGCGCCGGTGCGGGTGGCGGGGTGATGTCCGCCGCCGCGCCCTCCGGGTGCGCGGTGCCCGCCATCCGCGAGCGCGGCCAGCGGGAAGTGTTCTGCGGGCTGACCGGCATCGTCTGGCTGCACCGGCGCATCGCGGACGCCTTCTTCCTCGTCGTCGGCTCGCGCACCTGCGCGCATCTGCTGCAATCGGCGGCCGGGGTGATGATCTTCGCCGAGCCGCGTTTCGCCACCGCGATCATCGAGGAGCGCGACCTGGCCGGCCGGGCCGATCTCGACGACGAACTCGACGGCGTCGTCGACCGGCTGCTCGCCCGCCGCCCCGACATCAAGCTGCTGTTCCTGGTCGGCTCCTGCCCGTCGGAGGTGATCAAGCTCGACCTCGGCCGTGCCGCGGCGAGGCTCGACGGCCGGCTGCGCGCGCAGACGCGGGTGCTCGCCTATTCGGGCAGCGGCATCGAGACCACGTTCACCCAGGGCGAGGATGCCTGCCTGGCCGCCGCCGTCGCGCTGATGCCGGACGGAACCGGCCGGTCCCTGCTCGTCGCCGGCGCGCTCGCCGATGCCGTCGAGTCGCAGTTCGCCGCGCTGTTCGCCGAGGCCGGCATCGGGCCGGTCCATTTCCTGCCGCCGCGCCGCGCGGGGGACATGCCGCCGGTCGGTCCCGAAACGCTGGTGCTGCTCGCCCAGCCCTTCCTGCCCGAGACCGCGCGCCTGCTCGAGGCGCGGGGCGCGCGTCTCCTCACGGCACCGTTTCCGATCGGCGTCGAGGGAACGCAGGCCTGGCTCGAAGCCGCCGCCAGGGCCTGGGGCACGCCGCCGCTGCGGCTGGAAGCGTCGATCGCGCCGGCGCGGGCCAGGGCGCGCGC
>CAXUBM010000053.1:0-3265 GCA_964249235.1 uncultured Acetobacteraceae bacterium
CGGCCTTAGGGCCCGCGGGTGCGGGAGGTATGGCCGGCCCCGACCGGCAGCGGCACCCAACGCGTGCCGTCGCTGTCCTGGATCAGGATCAGGATGTCGGTGCGGCCGGCCGAGCGGGCCTTGCCGACGAGCTCCTGGACCTGGGCGGGCGAGGTCGCGTCGTCCTGCTGCACCTCGAGCAGGATGTCGCCGGGCTTGATGCCGTGGTCGGCCGCCGCACCGCTCTTGGCGACCGAGACGACGACGAGGCCCTTCTGCGAGGGCTGAAGCTGGAATTTGCGGCGCAGGGCGTCGTCGACCGGGGCGAGGGAGAGATCAAGCCCGTCGATGGCGTCGCCGAGGTCGGGCTTGGGAGCCGGCCTGGACAGCTTGGCTTGGGTGGCTTTCTGAGGCTGGTCCTCGGGCAGCTCGGCCACGGTCAGGGTGACGGTCTGGCGCTTGCCGTCGCGCCAGACGACCACCGGGACACGGGCGTCGATCGGGGTCTCGGCGACGATGCGCGGCAGGGTGCGCATCTCGTGCACGGGCTGGCCGTTGAAGGAGAGGATGACGTCGCCGTTGCGCAGCTTGGCATTGGCGGCCGGACCCTTCCCGTCGACGCCGGCGACGAGGGCGCCGTCGGCGGGCTTGAGATTGAGGCTGTCGGCGATGTCGGGAGTGACGGCCTGGACGCGCACGCCGATCCAGCCGCGGCGCGTGTGGCCGTATTGGCGGAGCTGGTCGACGACGAGCTTGGCCTCGTTGGACGGGATCGAGAAGCCGATGCCGATCGAGCCGCCCGAGGGCGAGTAGATGGCGGTGTTGATGCCGACGACCTCGCCGTCCATGTCGAAGAGCGGCCCGCCGGAATTGCCGCGGTTGATGGGCGCGTCGGTCTGGATGAAGTCGTCGTAGGGGCCCTGCTGGATGTCGCGGCCGCGGGCGGAGACGATGCCGGCGGTCACCGTGCCGCCGAGGCCGAACGGATTGCCGATCGCCAGCACCCAGTCGCCGACGCGGGACTTGTCGCTGTCGCCGAAGGCCACCGCGGGGAGCTTCTTGTCGGGGTGGACCTGCAGCACGGCGAGGTCGGTGCGGTCGTCGTGGCCCAACAGGGTGGCCTTGAGCACGGTGTTGTCCTGCAGCGTGACGGTGATCTCGTCGGCGCCGGAGATGACGTGGTTGTTGGTCACGATGATGCCGGACGGGTCGATGATGAAGCCCGAACCGAGGCTCTGCATCCTGCGAGGCGCATTGTCGTCGTCGTCGCCGCCGCCGTCCTGGTGGTGCTGGCGGTTCATGAAGTCGTGGAAGAATTTCTCGAACGGCGAGCCGGGCGGGAAGGGATTGTCGGGCGCGGCGTCGTTCTCGCTGTCGGAGCTGTCACCCTTGACCGTTTCGGACGACGAGATGTTGACCACCGCCGGCAGGAGGCTGGCGGCGAGGTCGGCGAAGCTGTCGGGTGCCGGGCGGGCGATCGCGGCGGTGGGAGCCGTGAGGGCGGTGCCGGCGAGGAGCACCGGCGTGGCGGCGAGGAGGGCGGCGAGGGCGGTGCGTGCCCCGGGCAGGCTGATCATGGTGCTTCCTTCAGCGGCGGCCCGGCCGCGCGGACATTGCGCCCGCGCATCCGATCCGTGGCCGTTCCCGTATCGGCTGGTGAGGTCTTCTAGCTTCGATCTCGTCAGAAAGGAAAATGATGATGAAGGCGTGGATGTCAGCCCTTGCGGGCGCGTCGCTGCTGGTGAGCACGAGCGCGCTCGCGCTCGGCACGAAGATGGTCGGCGGGGCGCCGATGTATCCGAACAAGACGATCGTGCAGAACGCGTCGCAGGCGCACAACCTGACGACGCTGGTGGCGGCGGTCAAGGCGGCGGGGCTGGTCGACACGCTGAGCGGCCCGGGGCCGTTCACGGTGTTCGCGCCGACGAACGCGGCGTTCGCCAAGCTGCCGGCGGGCACGGTGGACACGCTGCTCAAGCCGGAGAACAAGGCGAAGCTGACCGCGGTGCTGACCTACCATGTGGTGGCGGGCAGGCTCGATGCGCAGGAGCTGATGGGCGACATCAAGGATGGCGGCGGCAAGGCGACACTGCGGACGGTGCAGGGCGAGCCTTTGACGATGATGGCGAAGGGCGGCCACATCATACTAACCGACGCCAAGGGCGGGACGGCCGAGGTGACCACGGCGAATGTGTTCCAGTCGAACGGCGTGGTGCACGTGATCAACGCGGTGCTGCTGCCCTGATCTGACCGGATCGGGGACGCGGGCGGCGGTGCTGCTCGCGCTGCTGCGTTCGGGAACCGACGTGGTTCGGCGGGCCGGTGGCGCGGCGCCTTTGCTGAAATAGGCGCGAGTTCGTCGCGTGGGGGGCGGTCGAGGCGGTTATCGCGACGGGGGCAATGTCGTCGCCGGGGTTGCGTCTGGCAGCGGGGCCGCGCGGACTGTCAGGCGGTGACGGGTTCGGGGCGGTGACCGCACGCACGGCGTTGTTGATTTGGCGGGCGCCACCGCTTGCGACGGGGGCGATCGGACCATCATGGGAGGTCGAACGTAACCCCGGCCAAGCCGGGCCCGAATGCTGCTACGGAGGTCATCATGAACAGAAGATGTCTGCTGGCCGCGTCCGCCGCCGTTCTGATCGCGCCGCTTCGGGCGCGGGCGATGACGTTCACGGTCACGCACACGGACGACGAGTGGCGCAAGCGGCTGACGCCGGCGCAGTATCGGATTCTGCGGCAGGCGGGAACGGAATTCCCGTATTCGAGCAAGTTGAACGACGAGCACCGGGTGGGCGTGTTCGCCTGCGCGGGATGCGACCAGGCGCTCTACTCGTCCGCGACGAAATTCGACAGCGGCACGGGATGGCCGAGCTTCTACCGGCCTTTGCCGGGCGCTGTGTCGACCAAATCCGACGCCTCGCTGTTCATGGAGCGGACCGAGGTTCACTGCAGCCGGTGCGGTGGGCATCTGGGGCATGTCTTCGATGACGGGCCGAAGCCGACCGGTCTGCGCTACTGCATGAACGGCGATGCGATGCTGTTTCACCCGGCCTGAGGAGTGCGCTCGATGGGACGTCTACTGGTTCGCTCCGGCGCGGTGCTGATCGCCGCCGGGGCTTCGTTCGCGGTTCTGGGCAGCGGGCGCGCAGAGGAGCCGCACGTGGTGCCGGCGCCCGTGGCGGCGTCGCCGGCCGCTTCCGGACCGCACAGCATCGTGCTCTCGGGCGGGTGTTTCTGGGGCGTGCAGGGCGTGTTCGAGCACGTGCGCGGCGTGCGCAAGGCGGTC
>CAXUBM010000053.1:3275-8420 GCA_964249235.1 uncultured Acetobacteraceae bacterium
GACTGATCGGCTTCGCCGCCGCGGCCTGCCTGCTGGCGCCGTTCGCCGTCTCCAGCGTTCTGCACGCCCAGACTGCGCCGCTCGCCGCCCCGCGGCGCCTGCCCCTACCCTCCGCAACCGGTCCGGCGCCGAGCGGCTCGGGCCTGCAGACGGTGGTGCTCTCGGGCGGCTGCTTCTGGGGCGTGCAGGGCGTGTTCGAGCACGTGCGCGGCGTGCGCAAGGCGGTCGCCGGGTATTCGGGCGGGCCGGCCGACGAGGCGACCTACGAACAGGTGAGCACGGGCACCACGGGGCATGCGGAGTCGGTGCGGGTGACCTACGATCCCGCCGTGCTGCCGACGGCCAAGCTGCTGCAGATCTTCTTCTCGGTGGCGCTCGATCCGACGGAGCATGATCGGCAGGGGCCGGACGACGGCACGCAGTACCGGTCCGAGATCTTCACCAACGACGCCGCGGACGCGGCGCTGGCGAAGGGCTACATCGCGCAGCTCGACCGGAGCCGCACGTTCGACGCGCCGGTGGCGACCAGAGTGGACGCGATGAAAGGCTTTTACCCGGCGGAACACTATCACCAGGACTTCCTGGTTCGTAATCCGGACTACCCCTACATCGCGATCAACGACGTGCCCAAGGTCGAGGCGCTGAAGAAACTCTTCCCCGACTTCTACGCCGACAAGCCCGTCCTGGCGCTGGGCACCGGCTCCTAGTCGGGGTGCGTCCGGGGGCGCCACCCCCGGCGGGGTGCAGGGGCGGCGCCCCTGCCCTTGGGCCACATACGCTGGATCTCGGGCTTGCGGTCCAAGACCTGATGCTTGAGCGCACCCAGGACGTGCAGCGTGACCAGCGCGTAGAGCGCGTAGGCCAGCGTCGCGTGCACGGCGAAGAAGAAGTCGTGGACGTGGTCGCGCTGCGCGGGCGGCAGATGCTGCAGCGCCCAGATGCGCGGGAACGGGACGACACCGAAGAGCACGAGCGGGTGCGTGGCGGCGCCGCGCCAGGCCGAGTCGTGGATGTAGCCGCTGAGCGGCATGGCGAAGATCAGGGCGTAGAGGCACCAGTGGGCGGCATGGGCACCAGCGCGTTCGAGGCGATGCAGGCCGGAGACGAGCGGCGGCGGCGGGTGCGACAAGCGCCAGAGCAGGCGCATCAGCGCCAGGCCGAGCACGGTCAGTCCGATCGATTTGTGGGTGTCGACGAGGGTTCGAGTGGCGCTGTCGGGAAGGGTGCCGACGAGCCAGACGAGGATCAGATTGCAAGCGATGCCGGCCGCGACCACCCAGTGCAGGACCATGGCGGTATGGGTGTAGCGGTCGGTCGCTGCCGTCTCGGCCATGGCGGACAGTTGCGCATGCTGCCCGAGGGAGCAAGTCTGCACCATGCCCTATGATGCAGCTTCCGTCGGGATGGACGCGGCGCGTGCCGCGTGCATCCCCTCGTTCGGACCCGGCCGGGAGCCGGTCCGTCCGCTGCTGATCCATGGCACCATCACGGCGCTGTGGGTGCTGCTGTGCCTTCGGGCGTTCCTGCCCGACGGCCTGCTGACCTGGTCGGTGGGCATCGTCTACGTGGCGTATGATGCGGCGCTGATGGCGTTCGTGTGGTGGAACATGCGGGGGCTCGGCGGGGCGCGCGCGACGGACGCGGGTGAGGCGCTGCCGTCGGTGGCGGTGGTGATCGCCGCCCTGAACGAGGCGCGGGTGCTGGAGCGGACGATCGCGTCGTTGGCGGCGCAGACGGTGCGGCCGTCGCTGATCGTGCTGGCCGACGACGGGTCGACCGACGGGACGGCGGCGCTGATGCGGGCGTCGTTCGGGCTCCCACCGCCGGCGGTCGGTTCGCTGAGCGAGGCGTCTTCGTTGTTGCCGCCGTTGCGTTGGCTGCGGCTGGCGCACGGGGGCAAGGCACGGGCGCTGAACGACGCGATTGCGCGGCTCGGGACGGATCTGGTGCTGACGGTGGATGCGGACACGCAGCTCCGGCCGGACGCGGTGGCGGCGATGGCGCGGGCGTTCGCACGCGAGCCGGAGCTGGTGGCGGCGACCGGGGTGCTGATCCCGGCCTGCGACGGGACCCTGAGCGGGCGGCTGTTCGGCTTCTTCCAGGGCTACGAATATGTGCGGAATTTCCTGTCGCGCGGCGCGTGGATGCGGGAGGACTGCCTGCTGCTGATCTCGGGCGCGTTCGCGGGCTTCCGCCGGGAGGCGCTGGTCGAGGTGGGCGGGTTCGATCCGGGCTGCCTGGTCGAGGACTACGAGCTGATCCATCGCCTGCGCCGCCACGGCGTGGTGACCGGGCGGGTGTGGCGAACGCGGGTGCTGGGCGAGGCGAGTGCGACGACGTCGGCGCCGGCGCGCCTGCTGCCGTTTCTGCGGCAGCGGCGGCGATGGTTCGGCGGCTTCCTGCAGACGCAGTACCGCTACCGGGACATGATCGGCAACGGTCGGTTCGGGCGTCTCGGCACGCGCATGCTGCCGGTCAAGGCGATGGACACGATGCAGCCGATCTACGGGCTGACGGCGCTGGCGGTGCTGGCGGGCACGGTGGCGACGGGCCACCTGCATCTGTCGCTCGGGATCCTGGCGGTGATCGTCGGCAAGATCGGGCTCGACGCCGCCTTTCTGTTGCGGGGGCTCTGGTTGTATCGTCGGTGGGTCGGAACGGCACCGCCGGGCGGAACCGGGATGGCGGTGCTCGCGCTCCTGGCCGAGCCGTTCACGTTCCAGGTGCTTCGCCATGTCGGCGCGGCGTGGGGTTGGATGGCGTTCTTCGGCCGGAGCGGCCGATGGGGATTCAGCGTTCGCTGACCAGGGGGTTCGCTGACCAGGGGCTCGCCGAGGGGCGGACCTGCGGAGGAGGGTGGGTTGATCGGCCGGTTGTCGGGTTTGGTTCTGGTGTTGGCGATGCTTTGCGCGACCTCGTTCGCGCAGGACGGCAAGCGGGTGGGCGCGGTGAGCGCGACGTTCAGGGTGCTGGGCGCGAACGACCGGATCCTGGTCGACCGATACGACGATCCGAAGGTGGACGGCGTCTCGTGCTACCTGTCGCATGCGGCGACCGGCGGCGTGTCCGGGTCGCTTGGTGTGGCCACCGACCCGAGCCGCTTCTCGATCGCCTGCCGTGCCACGGGAAAAGTCGTGCCGCACGGCGCGCTGCCGGCGAACGAGGTTGTGTTCGGGGAACGCCAGAGCCTGTTCTTCAAGCAGCTGCGGGTATCGCGGCTCTACGATTCGGAGAAACGCGTCCTGGTCTATCTGGCATGGTCGACGAAGGCGATGAGCACGGGTGGATCGCCGTTCAACTCCGTCAGCGCGGTGCCGCTTGACTGAGAGTTCCATGCGGACTGGCAAATTCGGCGCGGAGCACCATTTGCGACAATTCAACCGTTTGGGGTGGAAAAGTCACCTGCATGGCTAGCATGGCGCAACGCAAGGTCGAGACGGCGGCAATGGCGCGGGACGCCGCGGCCGCAACGGCGAAGCTTCGCCACGAGCCCGGTTCGGAAACGTTCGCCCTGGGCGATCTCGTGGCCTACCCGGCGCACGGCGTCGGGCGGGTCGAGAAGATCGGCGTCGAGAACGTGGCCGGTCATGATCTCGAGCTGATCCACGTCACGTTTGCCGACAGTGCGATGACGCTGCGCATCCCGGTCGCGTCGGCGCACAAGTCCGGCCTGCGCAAGCTGGTGACGCCGGAGCAGATGACGAAGCTGCTGCAGAACCTGACCGGCAAGCCGCGCGTCAGCCGGGCGGTGTGGTCGCGGCGATTGCAGGACTACCAGCTCCGGATCAATTCCGGCGACTTCAAGACCCTGGTCGAGGTCGTGCGCGACCTGCAGCAGAGCAAGGAAGGCTCGGAGAGCAGCTTCAGCCAGCGCACGCTCTACGAGGCGGGAATGGAGCGCCTTTCGGCCGAAGTGGCGGCCGTCAAGCAGTGCGACCGGATGGAAGCGCGGCAGATGCTGGAAGCCATGCTGTCGGGCTGAGACGCTGTTGGATGGCGATCTCGGCGCGCTCGAACGGGCGCTGATCGCGTTTCGGGATCGCCGCGACTGGGGCCGGTTTCACACCCCCCGCCAGCTCTGCGCGAGCGTTTCGATCGAGGCGGCCGAGCTTCTCGAGCTCACGCAATGGAAGTCCGACGAGGAGTTCTCGGTCTGGGCGGCGACGCATCGCGGCGAAGTCGCCGGCGAATGCGCGGACGTGCTGTCGTATCTGATCCTGCTGGCGCATGCGCTCGGGATCGATCTCGCCGACGCCGTGCGGGCGAAGATGGCGGTCAACGAGGGGCGGTTCCCGCCAGCCGGATGAGGGCACGGGCGCCGATGTCGCGTCGGTAGACCGCCTCGGGCCAGCGGATGCGGGCGATGCCGGCGTAGGCGGCGTCGCGGGCCAACGCGAGGTCGGGGCCGCTGGCCTGCACGGTCAGCACACGGCCGCCATCGGCCCGAAGGTGCTCGCCGTCGCGGATCGTGCCGGCGTGGAAGATCCTGACCAGAGGCAGCGCTTCGGCGGCCGCGAGGCCGGCGATGGTGCCGCCGCGGACCGGGGATCCGGGATAGCCGGGTGCGGCGAGGACCACCGCGCAGGACGCGTCGTCGGCGAGCGACCACGGGGCGCCGGCGAGGCGGCCGGTGGCGCAGGCGAGGAGAGCGGCGGCCAGGTCGGAGCGGACGAGAGGCAGCAGGCACTGCGCCTCCGGGTCGCCGAGGCGGACATTGTATTCGATCAGGCGTGGGCCGGTGTCGGTGAGCATGAGGCCCGCGAAGAGGATGCCGCAGAACGGCGTGCCGCGCGCCGCCATGGCGGCGAGCGCGGGATGGATGAAGAGGCGGGCCGCCGCCTCCTGGGCGGCCCGATCGAAGAAGGGTGGCGGGGTGATCGCACCCATGCCGCCGGTGTTGGGCCCCGAGTCGCCGTCGAGCAGCCGTTTGTGGTCCTGGGCGGCGCCGAGGAGGATGGCGTCGGTGCCGTCGCAGAGCGCGAACAGGGAGACCTCGTCGCCTTCGAGGCACTCCTCGACGACCACGGGCAGGCGAGCGCGCTCGACCGCGGCCTCGGCTTCGGCCAACGTCGCGGCGATCACAACGCCCTTGCCGGCGGCGAGCCCATCGTCCTTGATGACGATCGGGGCGCCGCGACGTTGGCC
>CAXUBM010000053.1:8430-9255 GCA_964249235.1 uncultured Acetobacteraceae bacterium
GGATGCCGGCGGCTCGGCAGCGATCGGCCAGACCGGCGACCAGGGGTGCCTCGGAGCCGGGCACGACGAGGTCGACCGCCTCGCGGCGGGCGAGCTGGACGAGCCCTTCGATGTCGGTGGCGGCGACGGGGACGTTGCGGCCGAGTTCGGCGGTGCCGGGGTTGCCGGGAGCGGTGATCACTTCGGCGGTGCGGGCAAGGCTCCAGGCGAGCGCGTGTTCGCGGCCGCCGGAACCGACCAGAAGCACGCGCATGTCCGGCCCTCCGTGCTTGGTCTAGGGTGCGGACGATGGACCAGACCGCCGCGAGCAACGTTCCCGAATACTCGGTCTCGGAAATCTCGGGCGCGGTCAAGCGCACGCTCGAGAGCAGCTTCGGCCGGATACGGGTCAGGGGCGAAGTCACCGAGCTCAAGCGATACCCGGCGGGACACATCTACCTGTCGTTGAAGGACGAGAACGCGAAGATCGCGGCGGTCGTCTGGCGGACCGCGGTGGCGAAGCTCGGGCTGAAGCCGGAGAACGGGGTCGAGGTGATCGCCACGGGGCGGATCACCGCCTATGGCGAGCGATCGACCTACCAGCTCGTGATCGAGCGGCTGGAGTATGCGGGCGCGGGAGCGCTGCTGGCGCGGATCGAGGCGCTTCGGGTCAAGCTGGCGGGCGAGGGGCTGTTCGAGGCCGGGCGGAAGCGAGCGCTGCCGCTGCTGCCGCGTGTGATCGGGGTGGTGACGTCGCCGCAGGGGGCGGTGCTGCACGACATCCGCACGACGATCGCGCGGCGCTTTCCGCGGCAGGTGCTGGTCTGGCCGGTGCCGGTGCAGGGA
>CAXUBM010000054.1:0-9185 GCA_964249235.1 uncultured Acetobacteraceae bacterium
CCGTTGAAGGAGGGGAAGCGAGGTGGCGACGCGCCGCCACCCCGCCGGGGTGGCTAGCGCGACTTCTTGTAAAGCCTGGTGGCGATGTCGAACATTTCCTCTGGCGCGTAGTCGGGCGTGAAAGCGCCGTAGTTGCCAGCCAGTTCGGGGATCTTGCCACCCTCGGGGTGTCCGTCGACGACCTCGAGCTCGCCAGGCGGGTCGCCAGGGAGCGCCATCTCGCCGCCACCCCAGATGCCGGCGGCCTCCTCGTAGTCGTTCGGGCTGAAGCGGTACAGCCGGCGATGGCTGCCTTCGTCCAGATACTTCTGGCATTCGGGGATGCGGCCGAGATTGATGTTGGGCGTCGGCAGCATTTTCTCGATCTCTACCCCGGTGAGCTTCTTGAGGGCCAACGCGTAGGCATGGGCATGAACGGAGCCGCGGACCAGGAGGTAGCCGCAGACCTCGCGACCGGTCGGGTCCGAAAGAGTCTCATAGACCCGAAGCTTGTGGATGCGGGCGCCGCACTCGAGGTGGAAATTGTGAAGCAGATCGATGATCACGTTGCCCGTCGTGGTCACCATGTCGGTGTTCCAGGATTGGGCATTGCTGTTGACCGGGGTGGAGCCACCGCCGTTGGAGAGGAAAGCGCCGGCTAGCCGGATGTCCTGCATGTCGGCAAACGGCGCCTTGGAGAGGTCGACGTTCTCGGTCTGATCACCCGGACCGTTGTTGAGCATGGCGATGCCCGTGCTCACGAGTTCGACGTGGCCCAGTTCTTCGGCGAAGATGGCGGAGACCAGGCTGTAGAAGGGTCGCAGCTTGGACTTGCTTCGAAAGTTGAAGCTTTGGAACATGTAGTTTCCGAGGGTGGACATCTCACCGTATTTGCCACCCAAGAGCTCCTGAAGTGCGGCGGCGGCGTTCGGGTTCGGCTTCTTGGGTTCCGGCAATTCGGCTTGCAGCTTGTCGATGCGCATGAACATCGGATGTTCTCCAATTCGATTTTGGCGCGGGAGCGTTGACGCGCCCCTGCGCGCCTTCCCAGGCAACCGCTCTCAAGCTGGGAAGTTTCGTGGACATCACAGCCCACTCGCCGGTTCGTGAGAGCCGGAGCGGGATGAGCGGAGACGATGGCGGCGGGAGTCGACGGCGAACCGGCCAGGCGGTTCGGTCCACACGTGTCTCGACCGCGAGGTCGTTGGCCGAATTGACCAGATCGCGCCGCGGACGCTGCAGCAAGGGCGCTGCAGCCGCCGGACAACACGACCGCAACGCCACAGAGATGGTCAGCGGGTGCGGGTCAAGGTGACGCTGCCGGCGGCAGACGTGCTGAGCATCGCGGCTGATCGGGTTGCTGCCGCTCCTGATCAGCACGGTATCGTGAGGGGCACCGGTGCCGCGGCGATCGCCGCGCGGCGCCTGCGCACTACTGCGTCTGGCGCTGGCAGACGGTGCCGGGGCCCTCGATGTGGCAATAGAGCGGGTCGAAGCCGTTGGTGGTGGACAGAGGCTGCGATTGATAGAGCTGCGGGCCGACATTGGGGCGGCCCGACGGGTTGATATCGGTGGCGGCGCGCTGTTCCGGGCTCGGCGGCGGGCCGGAACAGGCGGATACGAACAGGCAGGCAAGGAAGAGGACTGTGGTGCGCATCGGTGTTGGACCTACGTTCGACGACATGGGGATGGCAAGCCAAGGCTCCGCCCTGGACCCGCTGGGGGCGGCCTTCCAGCTCCTTTGAATTGGTCATGGAGGGCGCAAGCGCAGCCTCTGCTGGTTGCAATGATCAATCGAGTCATCAATCGATTACGGTGAGGGCGAAGCCGTCCCAGCCCTTGGCGCCGACGGTCTGCAAGGCGGTCGCGGCATGCAGGAGGTCGAAGAGGGCGCGGGTTCCTGTGACGGCGGGGTCGGTGTCGTTCGGGTCGGTGACGCGGCCGCAACGGACGACGTTGTCGACGATGACGACGGTGCCGGGGCGGCCGAGGCGCCTGGCCCAGTGCAGGTAGGCGGCGTTGTTCTGCTTGTCGGCATCGATGAAGACGAAGTCGAAGGGCGGGGCGTTCTCGCTTTCGAGGCGTGGAAGAATTTCGAGGGCCGGGCCGAGGCGCACGTCGATGCGTGCCGGAAGGTTGGCGCGCGCGATGTTGGCACGCGCGATCTCGGCGTGGTGCGGGTCTGCCTCCAGGCTGACGACGAGGCCGTGCCGGTCGAGGGGACGGGCGAGGCAGATCGTCGAAGCGGCGCCCAAAGTTCCGATCTCGAGAATGCGGCGGGCACCGGCGATGCGGACGAGCAGGGTGAGAAAGCGTCCAAACAGGGGAGAGACGTCGATGGGAGGCAGGCCGGCCGCATCGTTGGCGGCACGGATGGACGCCATCAGCACGTCGTCGCCGAGGAGTTTGTTCTCGAGATAGCGGTCGAGTTCGGACCAGCGGTCGACGAAGTCACTCACGTGGCGGGCTCCGCGCGCCTCGCGAAGAAGGCCCCTAACGCGGCGCGGGCTTCATCCGAGCGGAGTGCGGCGGCGAAGGCCCGCTGCTCGCGGGCCATGTGGTCGGCCAAGGTGGCGCGGTCGCCGCGAAGCAGGGCGCGGGCGGCGGCGAGCGCAGCCGGCGGTTTTGCGGCGAGCGACGCCGCGCGCGCCCGCGCATGCGATTGCAGGTGCGCGCGCGGGACGATCTCGTTGAGCAGACCGGCGTTCAGGGCCGCGTCGGCGGCGAGGGGTTCACCAAGGAGCAGCATGGCGGCGGCGCGCTGCAGGCCGATGCGTGCGGGAAGGAGAAGGCTCGAGCCGGCTTCGGGCACGAGGCCGAGATCGACGAATGGGGTAAGGAGGCGGGAATCGGGGGCGGCGTAGACGAGGTCGCAGTGGAGCAGCATGGTTGTGCCGATGCCGACGGCCAGGCCTTGGATGGCGGCGACGAGCGGGTGCGCGTGGTCAGCGAGGGCGTGAATGAAGCGGCCGGCCGGCGCGTCGGCGAAGTCGCCCGCGAAGGGGAGGAAGTCGTGGAGGGCGTTGCCGGCGCAGAAGCTGTCGCCGACGGCGGTGAAGAGGACGACGCGCGCCTGTCGCGCCGCTTGGGCGAGGGTCTCGGTCATGGTGTCGTACATGGCACCGGTGATGGCGTTCTTCTTTTCGGGCCGGGCGAGACGGATCTCGATCACGCCGTCGTTCTCGGTGACTTCGACCGACATGGTGGTTTCGCCAATGTTCGACGGGTGAGGTTGCTCCGAAGGGCAGCGAAGTCCTAGCATTTTGTCGAATGGAGGATGGTCATGACCCTGCGCGACAAGACGGTGTTCGTGACCGGAGCAAGCCGCGGGATCGGGCTCGCGATCGCGCGGCGGGCAGCCTCCGACGGGGCGAATGTTGTGATCGCGGCCAAGACGGACACGCCGCATCCGAAGCTGACGGGAACGATCCACACGGCCGCGGCCGCGGTGGAGGAGGCGGGAGGACGTGCCCTCGCGGTGGCGTGCGACGTGCGCGACGAGCGGCAGGTGGCGGACGCGGTGGCGCGCGCCGTGGAGCGGTTCGGGGGTATCGACGTTTGCGTCAACAACGCGAGTGCCATCTCGCTGACGGGCACCCTCGAGACGGAGATGAAGCGTTACGACCTGATGCACGCGGTGAATGGGCGGGGAACGTTCCTGGTTTCGAAGACGGTGCTGCCGCACCTGCTGAAGGCAGACAATCCGCACATCCTCAATCTGTCGCCGCCGCTTGACTTGGATCCTCAATGGTTCGCGGGGCGGTTGGCTTACACGACCGCGAAATATGGAATGAGCCTGTGCACGCTGGGGATGGCGGCTGAGTTCGCGGGACGCGTGGCGGTGAATTCGCTTTGGCCGCTGACGGCGATCGACACGGCGGCGGTGCGGTTTGCGCTGGGCGGCGACGAGATGGCGCGGGTGAGCCGGGATGCGCGGATCGTGGCGGATGCGGCGCATGCGATCCTGAACAGGCGGGCGGCGGAATGTTCGGGAAACTTCTTCATCGACGAGGAGGTGCTGCGGGAGGAGGGCGTGACGGACTTCTCGGACTATGCTCCGCTTGCGGGCGACGAGGCGCTGGCGGCGGACTTCTTCGTGCCGGATGCGGTGTTCGCGCGCTCGCGGACCAAGGTGCGGCGGGCGTTCTAGTGCGCGGCCACTCCCCAAGGTGACGGGCTCGGCCTCTGGATGCCAGCGAAGGCGAGCCTTGGCGAACCGACTGAAGGAAGACGTCGCATGACCTATCGCTCGCTGGGCAGATCCGGCCTCAAGGTCTCACCGTTGTGCCTCGGCACGATGATGTTCGGCGGCGCGACGGACGAGGCGACGTCGGTCCGCATCATCGATCGTGCGCGCGGTCAGGGCATCAACTTCATCGACAGCGCCGACGTCTATAATGCCGGCGAGAGCGAGGCGGTGACCGGGCGCGCGATCGCCGGTCATCGGAACTGGTGGATTGTCGCGACCAAACTCTGCAATCCGACCGGCGAGGGGCCGAATGCAAGGGGCCTCTCGCGGCGCTATGCCTTCATCGCGGTCGATGCGAGCCTCAGGCGGCTCGGCCTCGACACGATCGACATCCTCTACCTCCACCGGGAGGACCACGCCACGCCGCTGGCCGAGACGGTGAACGCGATTGCCGACCTCGTCCGCTCCGGCCGGATCCGGCATTTCGGAGTTTCCAACTTCCGCGCGTGGCGCGTGGCGGAGATCTGCCGCCTGTGCGACGACGCCGGCATCGACCGGCCCGTCGTCAGCCAGCCGCTCTACAATGCGCTGAATCGAACGGTCGAGGTGGAACACCTGCCGGCCTGCGCGGAATTCGGCATCGGTGTGTTTCCGTATAGTCCGCTTGCCCGAGGCGTGCTGACCGGCAAATACCGGGTCGACGCGACGCCCGACGACGGCACCCGTGCCGGCCGCCAGGACAAGCGCATGATGGAAACCGAGTGGCGGCCGGAAAGCCTGCGCATCGCGCAAACATTGGCGGAGCACGCACGCGAGCGCGGCATCACCTCGGGACAGTTCGCTTTGGCGTGGGTGTTGAACAACCGGCTCGTCACCGGCGCCATCGCCGGTCCACGTACCGAGGATCAGTGGGAGGACTACGTCGCCGCGTTGTCGTATCGCTTCACGGCCGACGATGAAGCCCTCGTGGATCGGCTGGTCGCCGCTGGTCATCCCTCGTCGCCTGGCTACAACGACCCCGCCTATCCCCTCGAAGGCCGGGTAAGCCGCGTTTCTTGACGCGGGGGTCCGGGGCCGCTGGCCGCAGCGGTCACACGGCGCCGGGGGCGGGACACGTTTAAGGGCGATCTGAGGGCCACGCTCGCCGATCTGGAGGCCGAGTCGGCCGACGGCGACCGCGTCGTGGGAGGGGTTGTCGGCCAACGGCTGGGCGATGGCGTCGGCCTCCGTGGGCGGACGGCACCAGTGTAGAGCTTTCGAGTGGCGTTGAGCTCGTGATCGTGTTGACGGGTTCGGCGACACCGGCATGGGCGACGTTCGGCACGTGCGGGGGCGCCAGCCGGAGAGGGCCTGAGGCACGGTCTCCCCGGTCCGGCGGAGTTGGGCGCGGCGGCCTCGAGCTGCGGACTGCCCGCGTCGGCCATCGGCAGGGCATCGGCGAGCGTGTTGGCTTGCGCGTGGGTGGCCGCCGCCGACAGGGCGAGAGCGGCTGGAGGCGCGCGAGTC
This sequence comes from uncultured Acetobacteraceae bacterium, assembly GCA_964249235.1. Taxonomy (GTDB): domain Bacteria; phylum Pseudomonadota; class Alphaproteobacteria; order Acetobacterales; family Acetobacteraceae; genus CAXTPV01. Next base: position 5,675 of record CAXUBM010000054.1, read on the forward strand.
GCCACGCCGGAATGCGTGTCGTAAGCTCGCAGCCTACGACATTGCCTAAAGCTTGCCATAACGGGACATGAGCATGGATCTGCACGTCGAAGATGCGAGCCGCGCCGGCGATCAAGATCTGTCGGCCGCGGCCATGAAGCGGCGGATCTTGTCGAAGCTGACTTACGAGGTCTGCAAGGATCCCGCGAGTGCGTCGGAGCGAGACTGGTTCGTTGCGACCGCGATGGCGGTGCGCGACCCGATCGCGGACCGGTGGCTGGCCTCGACGAAGCAGACGTTCGCGTCGTCGGGCAAGCGGGTCGCCTACATGTCGCTCGAATTCCTGATCGGGCGGCTGCTGTCGGATGCGCTGGAAAACCTGGGCGTGAAGGAAGCGGTGCGCGAGGCGCTGGCCGAACTCGGCGTGGATCTGGAGGCGGTGCGGGCGCAGGAGCCGGACGCCGCGCTGGGCAACGGCGGGCTGGGGCGGCTGGCGGCCTGCTACATCGAAAGCATGGCGAGCGTCGGGGTGGCCGCACACGGTTACGGCATTCGTTATGAGAACGGCTTGTTCCGGCAATCCATAGGGCTCGGATCCTGGCAGCAGGAGTGGCCGGAGGACTGGCTGGCGCTGGGCAACCCGTGGGAGTTCCGCAGGCCCGAGCTGACGTTCGAGGTGGGGTTCGGCGGATCGGTGGCGGTCGAGCAGGGTGACGAGACGGTGCATTACCGTTGGCAGCCGGCGGAGACGATGTTCGCGCTCGCCTACGACACGCCGATCGTCGGCGCCGGCGGCAGGCGTGTGAACACGCTGCGGCTGTGGTCGGCACGGGCGAGCAATCCGCTTCGGCTGGAGGAGTTCAACCGCGGCGACCACGTCGGGGCGTTGGCGGACCGGGTGCGGTCGGAAGCGATCTCCCGGGTGCTGTATCCGAGCGACGAGACGCCGGCGGGATTGGAGCTGCGGCTGCGTCAGGAGTTCTTCTTCGTCTCGGCGTCGCTGCAGGACATGATCAGGCGGCATCGCTCGCATTACGGCGACCTCGACAACTTCGCCGACAAGGTCGCGATCCAGCTCAACGACACGCATCCGGCGATCGGCATCGCGGAGCTGATGCGGCTGCTGGTCGACGTGCACGGGTTGGATTGGGACCAGGCGTGGCGGATCACGTCGACCAGCTTCTGCTACACCAATCACACTCTGCTGCCGGAGGCGCTGGAGATGTGGCCGGTGCCGCTGATGGAACGGTTGCTGCCGCGGCACATGCAGATCATCTATCTCATCAACAACGCGCATCTCGACGGTGCGAAGAAGGGCGGCCACGGTTCGGACGAGTTCCTCGCGGGCGTGTCGCTGATCGATGAGACGCACGGGCGGCGGGTGCGCATGGGTCATCTGGCGTTCGTCGGCTCGCGGCGGATCAACGGCGTGTCGGCGCTGCATACCGACCTGATGAAGCGCACGATCTTTGCCGACCTGGACCTCGTGCATCCCGGCCGGATCTTGAACAAGACGAACGGGATCACGTTCCGGCGCTGGTTGCACACGGCCAACGAAGGGTTGACGTCGTTGCTGGTCGAGACGATCGGGGAGCGGTTCAAGACCGAGCCCGAGGCACTGACGGCGCTGGCTCCGTTCGCCGAGGATGCCGGGTTTCGGGACCGCTTCCAAGCGCAGCGGCGGGTTCGAAAGGAAAGGCTTGCCTCGTTGATCAGGCGCGAGGTCGGGATCGCGGTCGATCAGGACGCGATGTTCGACGTGCAGATCAAGCGGATCCACGAATACAAGCGGCAGTTGCTGAACGTGCTGTCAATCGTCTCGGCCTATGGGCACATCAGGGCGCATCCGACGCAGGATCACGTGCCGCGGGTGAAGGTGTTCGCGGGCAAGGCGGCTGCGAGCTATCTGCGGGCCAAGCAGGTCATTCAGCTCGCGCACGACGTGGCACGGGTGGTCAATGGCGACCCTTCGGTCAGAGGGCTGCTGAAGGTGGCGTTCCTGCCGAACTACAACGTGACGCTGGCGGAGACCATCATTCCGGCCGCCGACCTCTCGGAGCAGATCTCGACGGCGGGGATGGAGGCCTCGGGAACGGGCAACATGAAGTTCGCGCTCAATGGGGCGTTGACGATCGGCACGCTGGACGGAGCGAATGTCGAGATCCGCCAGCATGTCGGGGCGGAGAACATCTTCATCTTCGGCATGACGGCGGCCGACGTGCAGGCCCGTACGCGCCGAGGCCTGCAGGACCTGGCGAGCGAGGCGTCGGCCGCGTGTCCGCCGTTGGCCGAAGCGCTGCACGCGGTGCGGTCGGGGGTGTTCTCGCCGGAGGAGCCGGCGCGCTATCACGGGCTGATCGACGACCTGATGGGCAACGACCGTTTCCTGGTGACGGCGGATTTCGACAGCTACGTGCGTGAGCAGGCTCGGGTGGGCGAGGTGTGGGCGGATGGGCCGACGTGGTGGCGGCGGGCGGTGCTGAACACGGCGCACATGGGGTGGTTCTCGTCGGACCGGGCGATCCGGGAGTATGCGGACGAGGTCTGGAAGGTGAGGCTGGACTGAAGGCGGGGTCGGGGCTCTGCCCCAAACCCGCCAGGGGCCGAGCCCCTGGACCTCATGGACGCTTGTGACAGCGGTCCGGGCGCCGCCCTGGGCGGGATCGAAGAAGCGCACTTGGATTGAATGGCGGGACGCGGCGCTGTAGGAGAGCCCATGTCTGGACCTATCGACGCGCCGCCTCGAATCGACGAGGCACTGGCCTTTGACGACGTGCTGCTGGTGCCGGGTGCGTCGTCGGTGTTGCCGGCCGCGGTCGACGTGCGGACGCGGCTGACCGGACGGATTTCGCTCAACGTGCCGCTGATCTCGTCGGCGATGGATACGGTGACCGAGGACGCGATGGCGATCGCCATGGCGCAACTCGGCGGGATCGGGGTGATCCATAAGAACCTGCCGCCGACGGAGCAGGCGGCGCAGGTCAAGCGGGTCAAGAAGTTCGAAAGCGGGATCGTGGTCAACCCGGTCACCGTGCATCCGGACCAGACACTGGCCGAAGTGCGGGCGACGATGGCCCAGTTTCGGATTTCGGGGCTGCCGGTGATCGAGCGCGGGACGGGCCGGCTGGTGGGCATCCTGACGAACCGGGACGTGCGGTTCGCCACGCTGATGACGAGCGAGCGGCTGGTGACGGTGCGGCACGGGGCCAGCTTCGAGGAGGCGCGTCGACTGCTGCACCAGAACCGGATCGAGAAGCTGCTGGTGGTCGACGACGACGGGCGCTGCACCGGGCTGATCACGGTCAAGGACATGGACAAGGCGGAGGCGCATCCGTTCGCGAACAAGGATGCGCTCGGGCGGCTGCGGTGCGCGGCTGCAGTGGGTGTGGGCGAAAGCGAGGCGGCGCGCGCGGAAACGCTGATCGAGGCGGGCGTGGACGTTCTGGTGGTCGACACGGCGCACGGGCACTCGGCGGGGGTGATCGGGGCGGTGGCGCGGCTGAAGCGCCTGTCCAACTCGGTGGATCTGGTG
>CAXUBM010000055.1:0-9145 GCA_964249235.1 uncultured Acetobacteraceae bacterium
GTGGTGATCATGATCGAGACGATCTTCCTGCTCAGCGTGTTTGCGGAGATCTTCGTTACCACCTCCGGCGGCCCGGGCAACGCCACCACCAACCTCGCCTTCCTGATCTATGCCCGGGCGCTGCTGCAGTTCGACGTGGGCGGCGCCTCGGCCGGCGGCGTGGTGGCGATCCTGCTCGCCTCCGTCGTCGCCGTCTTCCTGGTGCGCACCGTCGCCCGGCGGCTGGAGACCTGAGATGACCGACAGCCTGGGCAAGCGGATCTTCGTCGCCGTGCTGGGATGGGCGGTGGCGCTGCTGCTGTTCTTCCCGATCTTCTGGATGGTGCTGACCAGCTTCAAGAGCGAGACAGACGCCATTACGGCGCGGCTGTTCTTCCAGCCAACGCTGGCGTCTTACGGCGAGGTGTTCGCCCGCGCCGACTACCTCGCCTTCGCCTTCAACAGCATCGCCATCTCGCTGGGTGGAACGGTGCTGGCGCTGGCGCTGGCGATCCCGGCGGCGTACTCGATGGCGTTCCACCCGACGCCGCGCACCCGCGGCACCCTGCTGTGGATGCTGTCGACCAAGATGCTGCCGCCGGTGGGCGTGCTGGTGCCGAGCTTCCTTCTGTTCCGCACCACCGGGCTGCTGGACACCCGCTCCGGGCTGATCGGCATCTACGCGCTGATGAACCTGCCGATCGTGGTCTGGATGCTGTTCACCTTCTTCAAGGAGGTGCCGCGCGACATCCTCGAGGCCGGCCGCATGGACGGCGCCGGCCGCATGGGCGAGCTGCGGCACGTGCTGCTGCCGCTGTCGCTGCCCGGCGTCGCCTCCACCGGGCTGCTGTCGCTGATCCTGTGCTGGAACGAGGCGTTCTGGTCGCTCAACCTGACGTCGTCGCACGCGGCGCCGCTGACAGCGTTCATCGCGTCGTTTTCAGCGCCAGAAGGGTTGTTTTTTGGCAAGCTGTCGGCAGCGTCGACCATGGCGGTGGCGCCGATCCTGATCTTCGGCTGGCTGAGCCAGAGGCAACTGGTCCGCGGGCTGACGTTCGGCGCGGTCAAATAGGGGGAAGCGGAATGGCGACACTCGCGCTGCGCAACATCAGAAAGAGCTACGGCGGCCACGAGGCCATCAAGGGTGTGTCGCTCGACGTGGCGAACCGTGAGTTCGTGGTGTTCGTCGGCCCTTCGGGCTGCGGCAAGTCGACGCTGCTGCGGATGATCGCCGGCCTCGAGGAGATCAGCAGCGGCGACCTGCTGATCGATGGCCAGCGGGTCAACGAGGTCGGGCCGGCGGACCGCGGCCTGGCGATGGTGTTCCAGTCCTACGCGCTCTACCCGCATATGACGGTCGAGGAGAACATGGGGTTTGCGCTGCGGCTGGCGAAGGTGCCGACGGCCGAGCGCAAGGCCAAGGTGGCAGAGGCCGCGCGCATCCTGCAACTCGAGCCCTATCTCGCCAGAAAGCCGGGACAGCTCTCGGGCGGCCAACGGCAGCGGGTCGCCATCGGTCGGTCGATCGTGCGCAAGCCGAAGGTGTTCCTGTTTGACGAACCGTTGTCGAACCTTGACGCGGCGTTGCGCGGGCAGATGCGGATAGAATTGGCGTCGCTGCACGAGCAGTTGGCGGCAACCATGATCTACGTCACGCACGATCAGGTCGAGGCGATGACGATGGCCGACAAGATCGTGGTGTTGCAGTCGGGCGTGGTCGAGCAGGTGGGATCGCCGCTCGAACTCTACCATCGGCCGCGCAACCTGTTCGTGGCCGGCTTCATGGGCTCGCCGCGGATGAACCTGCTGCGGGCCACCGTGGTCGCGGTCGACGGGGCGGGCGTGACGGTGAGCGGCCCGGGCGGCATCCACGTCACCGCGCCGGTCGACTACCAGGGGGCCAATCCTGGCATGGCGGTCACGCTCGGTATCAGACCGGAGCACGTGTTGATCAACGACAACGGACCGATCGCGGGAACGGCGCTGATTGCCGAACGGCTCGGCGGGCTGACCTTGTTGCATGTCGAGCTTCCCGACGGGACGAAGATGGTGGTGCAGACGGACGGCGCCGACTCGACGCGGGCGCATGAGCCCGTTCGGATGGTCATCGATCCATCACATGCACAGCTGTTCCTGCCCGACGGGCTGGCGGCCGAGCACCGGGAGCGGCATCCGCTGGTGGCTTGAGCGCCCGCGCCGCCCCTCTTTCTCCTCCCTCCCTCCGGTTGCCGAGCCGACTGTTTGCGAATAGCTCTCACTCGCACGTTGTGAAGGGGTCGGGAGCATGAAGGGCTTGGCGGAGGGAGGTGGTCGTGCGACGTCTCGCCGTTGGCGCGCGAGCGGACGCCGCGCGCTGGCGGTTTTCGGGCCGGGCATCGTCGTCATGTTGGCCGACACCGATGTGGGCAGCGTTATCACCGCTGGCCAGAGCGGTGTGCAGTGGGGCTACCGGCTGTTGCTGCTGCAGTTCCTACTGATGCCGATCCTCTACATGATCCAAGAACTGACAGTGCGGCTCGGCGTATTCACCGGCAAGGGCCATGGCGAACTGATCGCTGAGACATTCGGGCGGTTCTGGGCATGGGTTTCGGTGTGTGGGTTAGGCGTGGCCACCGCGGGTGCGTTGCTGACCGAGATGTCAGGTGTCGCCGGCGTGGGCGAACTCTACGGAATACCGAGGGCGGTGAGCCTCTCGCTGGCCGCTGTCTGCCTCCTGGCGGTAGTGACGACGGGGTCATACCGCCGCGTGGAGCGTGTCGCGATCGGACTTGGAATGTTCGAGCTTGCCTTCTTCGCCGTTGCTTGGGAGGCGGGGCCGGAGCTTCCGGACATCCTGGCCGGATCGATCCAGATCCCGATCGGCAGCGCCGATTACCTTTACCTGGCGGCGGCGAATATCGGTGCCGTGATCATGCCTTGGATGATCTTCTACCAACAATCGGCGATTGCGGACAAACGGCTACGACCAGAGCATTTCAGCGCGGCTCGGATCGACACGGCGGTCGGTGCGGTCCTGACGCAACTGGTGATGGCGGCGGTGCTGATCGCCACCGCGGCGACCATCGGGGCACATGGCGGCCACCACAGTCTCGATACCGTCGGCGAAATGAGCGAAGCGCTCACGCCTTTCCTCGGGGTCGCCGTCGGGCACCTGGTGTTCGGGATGGGCGTGCTGGGTGCAGGTATGGTGGCGGCAATCGTGTGCTCGTTGGCGCTGGCATGGGGTGTGGGAGAGATCACTGGTTACCGCCATTCACTCGAACAACGGCCAGCGGAGGCGCGTTGGTTCTACGCGATCTACTCGGCGACGATCGTGATCGGTTCGGTGTTGGTTGCGGTCTGGCCGAATCTCGTCAATCTGAACATCGATGTGCAGATCATGAATGCGTTGTTGTTACCGCTTGTGCTCGGATTTCTGATCGCGCTGGCGCGTTTTGCGCTGCCTCCCTCGCATCGGCTGCGTGGCGTCTACTACCCGGTGGTGGTGATCGTCGCGTCGGTGACGTCCATCTTCGGCGTGTTCGGCGCCCTGCAGGGCATCGGCGCGATATGAGACGCCCGTCTGCAACGCTGCTCCTGGTCGACCTGCGTGAAGGAGCGGCATCGGGTCCAAGCAGCCAATGCTTGCCGCGAACGATCCGCCTTCGTATCGTTGAGCACAAGTGGCACCGAACGAGGTAATTCTCAGATTCGAGAGGCGGCCCCAGCCGAATCCCCGGGGTTTGGCACTCATCCGGTTCCCGAACGGTGAAGAGCACCGGCCGGGGTAAGACCTCATTTAAGGAACGACGATGATTTCAGTCCGGAAGGATCTTTTGGCCGGAGAGCGGGTGAAAACCATTCGCCAGAGCCGGCATCTCACACAGGACCAGTTGGCGAAAGCCGCCGGCGTTTCGCGCAGCCTGGTCGCGCAATGGGAGACAGGCCGGTCGGGCTTCGCGGCCAAAGCTGCTCAGCTCGCTAAAGTGCTCGAGGTGCCGGTGCGGATGTTGCAGCCCAGCGTGTTGAGCGAGGATGTCAACGACGGCAGCGCGCATTCGCTCAGCGACCTCGAAGCATTCCTGCTGCAGTCTTTCCGCGAGATGCAATCGGAGGACCAAGCGTGCGTTCTGCACCTGGTCAGGCGGCTGGCGCGGGTCTGACACCGGGGCCGCTGGCGGAGGGGATGGGATTCGAACCCACGGTAGCCCTTGACGGACTACAACGGTTTAGCAAACCGCCGCCTTCAGCCACTCGGCCACCCCTCCGCCGGGAGGTGCAACACACGGCGTTTGCGGCAACCGTCTTAAGGTCGGGGGCGAGGCCCGTCAAACGGCAAGATCGACATCACGCGGTGAGTTCCTCGACGCGCGGGCTGGTTCGGCCGGTGATGGTGGCGCGCGCGACCGCCAGAAGATCGAGCCATGCCCGCTCGTCGGCGCTGTGCGCGTCGTCGTACGGGCACAGACGCCGTATGTAGCCGCGGTAGAGCCGGTCGCGAACGTGCTCCACGGAGGCATGCGGATGGTCGCCGTCGGAGAGGGTCACCCAGAGCAGCGCGCAGTCGCCATAGGAGCGCATCGCCCCGTAGAGCTGGTCCATGCCGTGGGTGCCGTCCGGGCCACCGCGCTCGCCGATGATAGTGCGATAGACGAAGGTTTTCTGGCCGTCCTCGAGATCGTCCATCATCTTGTTGGCGAGGAACTGGAGCTTGAGTCGTTCCTCGGTCTCGATCTGCTCGCGCGAGACGAGGCCTTGGATCCGTCCGGTGTGAATGTTGAGCGAGGCCGAGGCGATGTCGGCGATCCACTCGGGGCCGAAGGTCGTGATCTTGAGGTCGTCACCTTCGCAGAATCCTTCGAACCGGCGCTGCAGAAGGGCGACGAAAGCCATCAGGTCGTGAATGCCGGCGTAACGGAGCAGGCCCATGCGCTCGAACCCGACGGTGCGCTGCATGAGACCAAACTCGCAGTTGTCACCGATGCTTTCGAAGCTCATCACCAGTTCGCCCTCCTCGGGCGAGAATCGCTTCGCGGTCTGCTGCCCTTCCGGGGCGCCGAGTATCTCGTCGAAGGTGGCGTTCTCCATCCTGATCCGCAGGATGGCAGTCGAGAGGTCGACGTCGCCGTCGGGAACCTTACGGGCGGTGTAGAAGCGACAATGGCGAGCCACGTCCCCGAAGACTTCTCCGTGGTGATGCCAAACACCTTCGCTTTCGACGCTCGTCTGATCGACCGGAACGGTGGTTCCGTCGGCGAAGACGACGTCCATGCCGATCAGCTTCGCGTGGGAGAGGAACCAGCCGGCGATCCGAAGTTCGTCGCCGAACACGCCGTGGCCTTCCCGCGTGACGCGGAACGACTCGACGTTGCATAGCAGGTGCGAAATCGGCACGGCCTCTCACTCCGGATTTGCCACGTTGGGTGGTGCCTAGGTGATCGATCGCGTGCTGGTCAACTCAATGTTGCGTCGGCCGGCGGGAGGGCGCGGCGGAGCGCGTCATTGACCAGCGCAGGGTTGCCCCGTCCCGCCATGGCCTTCATGACCTGGCCGACGAAGAAGCCGAAGAGCTTGTCCTTGCCGCTTCGATACTCGGCGAGCTTGTCGGCATGGGCGGCCAGAATGGCGGCCACCGCCTCGTCGATGGCGACGGTGTCGGTGACCTGGCGCAAACCGCGGCGCTCGACGATGTCGGCGGGCATGCCGCCGGTGGCGACCATGTCCTCGAACACTTCCTTGGCGATCTTGCCGTTGATGGTGCCGTCCGCCACGAGGTCGAGCAACGCGCCGAGGGATGCGGCGGAGACGGGGCTGTGGATGATCGAAAGATTGGCTCGATTGAGCGCGGCGAAAAGTTCGCCGATCACCCAGTTCGCGGCGAGCTTGGGGTCGCGGCCGGCGGCGACGTTCTCGTAATAGGCGGCGACCGGCTGGTCGGCGACGATGACGGCGGCGTCGTAGGGGGTGAGGCCGAGATCGCGGATGAGGCGGGTGCGCTTGGCGTCGGGAAGTTCGGGAAGGCTGGCGCGCAATTCCTCGATCCAAGCCTCGTCGAGAACGAGCGGGACCAGGTCGGGATCGGGGAAATAGCGGTAGTCGTGGGCGTCCTCCTTGCTGCGCAGCGAGCGAGTTTCGCCACGGGCGGGGTCGAAGAGGCGCGTCTCCTGGTCGACTGTCCCGCCCGCCTCCCAGATCTCGACCTGGCGGGCGGCTTCGGCCTCGACCGCCTGCATGACGAAGCGGACCGAATTGACGTTCTTGATCTCGCAGCGAGTGCGGAAGGGCTCGCCGTGACGGCGAACGGAGACGTTGACGTCGGCGCGCATCGAGCCCTCGTCCATGTTGCCGTCGCAGGTGCCGAGATAGCGTAGAATGGTGCGAAGCTTGCGCACGTACGCCCCGGCTTCTTCGGGGGAGCGCATGTCGGGCTCGCTGACGATTTCCATCAGCGCCACGCCGGAGCGGTTGAGGTCGATCAACGAGCGCTCGGGGTCCTGGTCGTGCAGCGACTTGCCGGCGTCCTGCTCGAGATGCAGGCGGGTGATGCCGATGGCCCGGGTGGTGCCGTCGGCGAGCTCGATCTCGACCGTGCCGGCGCCGACGATCGGGTGCTCGAACTGGCTGATCTGGTAGCCCGACGGCAGGTCGGCGTAGAAGTAGTTTTTCCGGTCGAAGCGGCTGACCGGGTTGATGCGGGCCGAGAGGCCGAGACCGGTGCGAACGGCCTGGGCGACGCACTCGCGGTTGACGACCGGGAGCATGCCGGGGAAGGCGGCGTCGACGAAGCTCACCTGACTGTTGGGCTCGGCGCCGAACATGGTGGCGGCCCCGGAGAAGAGCTTCGCCCGGCTGACGACCTGGGCGTGGACTTCGAGACCGACGACGATCTCCCACGGCCCGGTCGGACCTTCCACGGTGTAGCTCATGAGGTCAGGCTCCGGCGCGTATCGAGGGCAGGTGGATGAAGGCGGCGGCGTCTTCGAGAGCGCCGCCGACCGCGATGATCGTCTCCTCGTCGAAGGGACGGCCGATCACCTGCAGACCGAGCGGCAGCCCTTGCGCGTCGAGCCCGGCCGGCACGGAAAGGGCGGGCACGCCGGCCATGCTCGCCGGCACGGTGAAGATGTCGTTCAGATACATCGTCACCGGGTCGTCCATGCGCTCGCCTTGGGGGAAGGCGGCATTGGGCGTGGTAGGGGTCAGCAGCGCGTCAACCTGCGTGAAGACGGAGGTGAAATCGCGCAGGATCAGCGCCCTCACCTTCTGGGCGCGCAGGTAGTAGGCATCGTAGTAGCCCGAGGAGAGAACGTAGGTGCCGATCAGGATCCGGCGCTTGACCTCGGCGCCGAAGCCGGCCTCGCGCGTGTTCTCGTAGAGTTCGCCGAGATCGCCGCCCTCGGCCCGCAGGCCGAAACGGACGCCGTCATAGCGGGCGAGGTTGGACGAGCACTCGGCGGGGGCAACGATGTAGTAGGTCGCCAGGCCGTACTTCGTGTGCGGGAGCGAGACGTCGACGATCTCGGCGCCGGCGTCGCGCAGCCAGGCGGCACCCTGCTCCCAAAGGCGGACGATCTCGTCGGGGGTGCCGTCGAGGCGGTACTCGCGTGGGATGCCGATCTTGAGGCCGCGGACGCCGCGGGTGCGGGCGGCCCGGAAATCGGGCACGGCGATGTCGGCGCTGGTGCTGTCGTTGCGATCGAAGCCACTCATCGCGCCGAGCAGGATGGCGCAGTCCTCCACCGTGCGGGCGAGCGGACCGGCTTGGTCCAGGGAGCTGGCGAAGGCGACGATCCCCCAGCGCGAGCAGCGGCCGTAGGTTGGTTTGATGCCGACCAGACCGCAGAAGGAGGCGGGCTGGCGGATGGAGCCGCCGGTGTCTGTGGCGGTGGCGCCGAGGGCCAGACGGGCGGCCACCGCGGCGGCCGAGCCGCCGGACGAGCCGCCGGGAACGAGTTTGGCGCCGCCGTCCTCGGCCTGGTTGTCGCCGCGCCGCTTCCACGGATTTTCGACGGCGCCGAACGCGGAGGTCATGTTCGACGAGCCCATGGCGAATTCGTCGAGATTGGTCTTGCCGAGGAAGATCGCGCCGTCGGCGAGGAGCTTCGCGGTGACCGTGCTCTCGTAGGGCGGCACGAAGTTTCCGAGCATCCGGCTCGCCGCCGTCGTGCGCACGCCCTTGGTGCAGAACAGGTCCTTGATGGCGAGAGGGATGCCGGTCAGGAGCCTCGCGTCGCCGCGGGCGATCGCCTCGTCGGCGGCGCCCGCCTGCTCCAGCGCACGCTCGGGCGTGCGGGTGATGAAAGCGTTGAGGCGGCCATCGAGGGCTTCGATGGCGTCGAGATGCGCGCGCGTCAGTTCGACGGCGCTCAGGGAGCGGTCGGCGAGTGCTGCCATCGCTCCGGCGATGGTCAGGCCGGTCGGGCTCATTCGACCACCTTGGGCACCGTGAAATAACTGCCGACGGCGTCGGGCGCGTTGGCGAGGATCTCCTCGCGGCGACCGCCATCGGTGACGAGGTCCTCGCGCAGGCGGAGCGTCGCGGCCAGGGGGCCGGTCATCGGGGCGACGCCCTCGATGTCGACCTCGTCGAGCTGTTCGACCCATTGAATGATCGTGCCCAGCTCCTCGCCGAGGCGCGCGAGGGTGGCGTCATCGACGCGGATTCGGGCAAGCTTGGCGATGCGTCTGAGCGTCGCGGCGTCGAGCGACATGTGATGTCCCATGCTGGAGGCCGCCGTCCTCCGAGCCAAGGCGGGGAGGCTGGTGTCGGCGCACGAAGCGGGACCATAAGGCTGGCCATGACGCTCATCAACATGACGGAACTGCGTGCGGGCATCGGACGGCATCGGCGACTGCTCGGGATCGACTACGGACGCCGGCGGATCGGCTTGGCGCTGTCGGACGTGCGGCTGGTACTCGCCTCCCCGTTCGGAGTGATCGCCCGGCGCAAGCTCGCGCAGAACGCCACCGAGATCGCGGCGATTGCGCGGGCCAACGAGGTGGGCGGGCTGGTGGTGGGGCTGCCGTTGTCGATGGATGGCTCGTTCGGGCCTGCGGCGCAGGCGGCGCGCGACTGGGCCAGGGATCTGGCGGCGCTGACGGCGCTGCCGACGGCGATGTGGGACGAGCGGCTCTCGTCGGCGGCGGTGAACAGGAAATCCGCGAACTGCAGCTCCACGACCGGCAC
>CAXUBM010000056.1:0-5015 GCA_964249235.1 uncultured Acetobacteraceae bacterium
TAGAAGGGCGCCTGCCTGATCGCCTGGTGCAGGCGCAGGATCCGGTCGGCCCCCTGCTCGTCGTCGTCGCGCAGCACGATGAGGATTTCCTCGCCGCCGTAGCGGCCCGCATACTCGCGTTCGCGCAGCACCGCCGAGATCCGCACAGCCGTCAGGCGAAGGACGTCGTCACCCGCGAGGTGGCCGAAGCGGTCGTTGACCTGCTTGAAGTGATCCAGATCGAGCAGGGCGACCACGGTGTGCTCGATGTCCGGCGACGAGCACAGGCCGTCCACCAGCCGACGCTGCAGTTCGGTGCGGTTCAGCAGGCCGGTCAACCCGTCCAGCGTCGCCTGGCGTCGCAGTTCGGCCTGCGCGCGGGTGATCTCCAGGGTGCGTTCCTCGACCAGCTTTTCGAGTGTGCGCTGCCTGCGCCAGCCATTGCGCTCCCGCCATTTCACCCAGCCGTAAAGCGCGCCGCACGCGAGCAGGGCGCCGATCGCTTGCGCCCACCTTTGCTGCCACCAGGGACGCCGCATCCTGATCACCAGCCTGACCGCCGGCGACACCCTGTGGTCGAGCGTGTCCTCGGCGACGACGGTCAGCACGTGCCGGCCAGGGGGCACGAAAGGATACTGCGCGATCCCGTTGACGGCCTCGACCCACGACGAGTCGACGTCCTCCATCTTGAACCGGTACCGGATCGAGGCGGCGGCGTAGTTGAAGGTGCCGAACTCGACCAGCAGCGGATCCCTGCTGAACGGCACCGGCCGCGTCGTGAGATCGTGGCTGCCGAGCGTCGCCTTGGTGATCACCACCTCCAGCGGCGGTTGTTGGAACAGCCACGCGGGATCGCGCAGCCGCGACAGGCCGCGGCTGGTCATGATCCAGACCGAGCCGTCGCGAGCCGGGAGGAGGCCGTTCTGGCTGACGTCGTTCCAGATCAGGCCGTCGCTGCTGTCCGCCGACACCCATCGCTTGCCGTCGAACACGGACACGCCCTGTCCCGTCCCGACCCACAGCCAGCCGCGGCGATCGAGGGCGAGCGCGACGACGTCGTGGCCCTGGATGTCCGTGCTGGGCACCGCCGACAACGCGCTGACGTGATCCTGCCGGATGGTGGCTTCGAACAGCCCGCCGCTGCCCCCGAACCAGAAGCGGCCGTTCGGGGCGCGGAGCATCGTGTCCGGATCGAAGTCGGTCTTCGGCCAGCTGCCCGTCACCAGGACGAGGGCACCATCGGCGTGCCGGTGCCACAATTGACCTTCCGAAAGCAGCCAGACCCCTCCCTCCTGGTCCGCGATCGCCGTGAGGATGGGACGAGTCGACGAGCCATCGCGATGCGCTCCGGGCCGGCCGCCCTCCTGGTCGTCGGAGACGAACAGGCCTCGCTCGGTGGCCAGCCAGAGACGACCGTCGTTCCCGTTCGCGATCGCATTGATCGGTGGCGTCGCGAAACTGATCTTCGTCGCGGTGGCCGGATCGATGATGCCGATGCCGTCCTGCCCCGCCGAACTCCACAGGTGCCCATCGGGCGCGAGCGCGAGCGCGAAGGAGGCGCCAGGCACCACCCGTGCGACCGTCGGCGCGTCGTCGACGATGCGGATTTCGTCGACGCCCTCGTCGGTTGCCACCCAGAACGCATCGTTGGCGGTTTGCACCGCCTGCCAGGTGATCGAGTCGGACAGCCCGTCGGACTTCTGCAGTGACTGCCAATGGCCGTAGCCGAGCGCCATGAAGAGGCCACGGCCGAGGACCTGAAGCCAGAGGTGACCTCCCTGCGAAAGCGCCGACACGATGACGCCTTCTGGAACGCCGTCGTTGATGGTCAGCGGGGTCCACCCCCCGGAGCCCCGCACGAGAAGGCCATCCCTGGCCTGCGTGACCAACGCGCCGGATGCGGTCCGGAACAGGCCGAGATACTCGCGATAGTTCAGGTAGCGCCCGCCTTGGTCGGGCAGGATGTCCTCGCGGGCGGTTCCCGAGCGCTGATCGAGCGTCGCCATCGACGTCGCCGATCGGAGGAGTAGCTCGCCGTCCCGGCCAGGAACGACGTCCTGCCAGGGGCCGTTCACCAACCCTTGAGCGCGTCCGTAGCACACGACAGAACCGGGATCCGCAGAACAGACGCGATCGTCGTCGAAAGTCTCCCAGAGGCTGCCTCGAACCGAAAAGATCTTGACGGCTCCGCTCAGGGCGGATCGATCGCTGGCTGAGTAGGCAATCGGGACGAGGCGCGGCGCCTCGGCGGCGCTGGCGTCGATTTGGAAGAGTTGCCCGTCCGCCAGCACGGCGACGCCGCGGCGCCACGGCGCCATCTGTGATCGCCGCCCCGAATAGACGACCGTGGTTCCGAGGCGGGCGCGACGGAAGACCAGATGGTCCGGCAAGATGCCGGCAGCAGGTATCGGCGCGGAGACGAAGATCGAGTCGATGTATCGGACGGCGATCCGCCCGTCGCCGGTGCGCACCAGGTCGTGAACGAACCCGCCGTTCGGCAGTCCCTGGGCCGGTCCCAGCTTATAGAAGCCTCGCCCGTCGTAAGCGTACAACCCGTCTTCGGAACAGACGAAGAGGTGCCCCGCGCCGTCGTGGACCATGCAGGTTCCCGCGATGCTGACCAGGCCTTCGGCGGCATCGAAGCCCCTGAAAGCGACGCGGGCGGCGAGCGCCGAACGGGGCAGAAAAAGGCCGACCAACGCAACCGCGAGCAGAACCGTCCGGGCAAGACGTGGCGCAGCACCAATGTCCGGAAACCGGCACAACATCCGCACCCCTTTTCGACGCCACGTGCGAGGCTCGCCGATGAGGCCTTCCCGATCGCCTCCAGACGGCTTCAATACATCGTTGCCGATGAAGAGGCATGCGAAAAGCGCTCGACTGCTCCTCGGAGCGTGTCGCGGCGGAAGCGAGCCTCAGCGCGTGAGGTCCGCGACAGATGTCCGCTCGCTCCGAAGAGGCCGATCGCGCTGACTTTACGGATACTGATGTTGATACATCGCGTTGCTGTCGTGGCTCGAAACGAACGCGGTCTTGATGATCGCGGCCGACGACGCCGCGTTCATCGCGCTGCCGTCGAAAGTCCTGTGAGCAACGGCGGAGGCGCCGGACACTGCAATCAAGGCGACGACGGTGGCGGATGCGAGTCCGCGCTGCGCCAGAGCGGCGATCTTGTTCATCACATATCCCTTTCGCTTGCTTGTCGAGCCTGCAGGCCCGATGGCTTAGAAATAGGACATTCTGACACAATGTTAAAGTCGAAATCGTAAGGCCCAAGCATCTGTCAGGAATTTGTTAGAGGAGTTTGGGACTTCTAACATTTGCCTGACATTCAAGGGGTCGTGTCGCCGCCTTGAAAGTTGTTGTTTCAGCAACGCAATTGATGCGCGTCCAACACTGTTCTGGCCGCGACGCGGTCCAGCCGACCGACAACTCAAAAAGCCGTTCCTAACCGAGAAGTGGAGAAGTCCTTTCGGAACCGCATGAACCGGCCAATAGGGACCGAGGCCGAAGCCGCAGAAGATGTTCGAGGCGGCTCGAACCATGCAGGCTTCAATCCTGGCCGCCGTTGCCCGTCGAGCGGCAGGACCGGCGCGGGCCGGTGACGGGTTCGCCGATCGTGTCTGACCGGCGCGACCCGTCGGAAAGGCACGGCTCACTTCATCGCTGATCAAGTTCCGCCAGGACGGGCGCGCCGCGCCGCGATCGGGCGGCGCGGCAGACCCGCGCCGTCTCGACGTACGCGCCGACCGGCCAAGCCGTGGCACAGTCCGCGCGCGGTGCACCGGTCAGGACATGCAACGTTGCGAGCTTTGCCGCCGCCCCGTGGTCGAACACGCCGACCACCCCGGTCGCCTGGCCGCCGCGGAACCGACGGGAATAGCGGCGTCGAAGCGCAGCCCAGAGGTCTTACAATGATTGAATGGCCGCGCCGCCGCGAGTTCCACGCTCGGCGTGACGCGCTGCTTCGGCCGGCGTTCGAGCCGGTAGCGCCGTCGCCGCGCGATCGGACGTTCGGTCCCGTCGCCGGGTCGCGGGGGCCGGACCGATCGCGTCGGTCCAGGCCGGTCTGTGACCACGAACCGACTTCACCGAACGGTGCTGTCGAGCCTTCTCGCGTGTTCCTCGCCCGCGTTGCGGACCGCGGGCTACCGCAGGGCCGCCGGCCGGATACCGTGTGCCCGAGCCCGCGTGCGGTGCGGCCCGTTCAGGCCGATCCGCCCACCTCGGCGGCGAAGAGATCGAGCACCTCGAAGTCGCGCGGCTCGCACCGCTTCGCGATCGAACGCGCCACGTCCGGGGCGCGGCGGAGCAGGTCGTCCCACCAGTCCTGCGGCGCGGGCACCACCCCGTCGACGTCGGCGAGCGCGAACTCGAACGGCGTGTGGCGAAGCATGTCCGCATAGGAGAACAGACGGTCGTCATGGCGGACGAGCGCCAGGCGAGGGTGCACGCGCGCATGCGGCGGGGCCACCCAGCGGGGAATATCCACGTGTTGCGCCATGCCAGGTCCTCTCGGCGCATCGGAAAACGATCGCGCGGTCCTGAGCCTAGCGTCGCACGGTTAAGGCTTCGTGAGCGCCACGGCCGCGTCCCGAACGACGTCCCCCCGCCCGCGAGGCGCGGCTTGACACCGCCGGACCGGTTCCGTCCCATGGCACCGCCACCAGACGGGTCACGATGCTCGAGCGCGAGCGCCACCGCCTCATCCTGCGCACGGCCGAGGAACGCACCGTCGTCAGCGTCACCGAGCTGTGCGAACTGCTCGGCGCCTCCGAGGCCACCGTCAGGCGCGACGTGGCGGCGATGGCCGAGCGAGGCGAGGTCCGCCGCGTCCGCGGCGGCGTCGAGGCGCTCGAGCCGCGTTACCAGCCCCACCTCGTCGGCGTGCCGCTCGCCTTCAGCCGCAACGTCCAGGCCGCCGAGAAGCGAGCGATCGCGCGTGCCGCGTCATCGCTCGTCAAGCGCGGCGACAGCATCATCGTCGGCGCCGGCAGTACCACCTTCTGCCTGGCGGAGGTCCTCGAGCCGCTGGC
>CAXUBM010000056.1:5025-9078 GCA_964249235.1 uncultured Acetobacteraceae bacterium
CGCGTCACCTTGCCGGGCGGCACCATCTATCGCGAACAGTCGATCGTGCTCAGCCCGTTCGACTGCGAGGTGACCCGGCACTTCCACGCCCGCCTGCTCTTCACCTCGTGCTTCGGGCTCAACCGGTTCGGAATGATGGAAAACGACCCGCTGATCGTCCAGTCCCAGCTCCGTCTGCTCGCGAGCGCCGCCGAGATCGTCGTGCTCGCCGACAGCCGCAAGTTCCGCCTCCACTCGTCGACCGTGGTCGCGCCGATCGCCCGGCTCGCGCGCCTGATCACCGACGAGGCCGCCCGGCCGGACGAGCTCGAGCCGTTCCGGGCGGCGGGCATCGAGGTGGTCGTCGTCCCCGTCGAGCGCTCCGCGATCGACGCGGTCGCCTGACCCCCGTCGTCGCCCGACCCCCGTCGTCGCCTGATCCTCGTCGTCGCCCGACCCGCGTCAGAACGCCTCGCGATAGAGCGCCAGCGCGTCCGCCTCGGTGACCTCGACCGGATTGTTGACCAGCAGCCGCTGCTGCTTCATCGCCTCGGACGCCATCAGCGACAGGGCGTTGTCGGTGACCCCCACCTCGCGCAGCCGGCGCGGCGCACCGCTGCGGTCCATCAGCCCTTCCATCGCGGCCACGAAGGCGGCCGATCGCGCCTGGTCGTCCCCGACCCCGGGGCCGGCCACGATGTCGGCGAGCTCGGCGTAGAGCGGCGCCACCGCGCGGGCGTTGAAGCGCAGCACCGGGCCGAGCATCAGCGCGTTCGAGAGCCCGTGCGGCACGTGGTAGTGGCCGCCGATCGGATAGGCGAGGGCGTGCACCGCGGCCACCGGCGCGTTGGCGAATGACTGCCCGGCAAGCATCGCGCCGAGCAGCATGGCCTCGCGCGCGACGCGGTCGCCTCCCTCCCGGCACGCCTTGACCAGGTTGGTGCCGAGCAGCCGCAGCGCCTCGCGGGCGAGCGCGTCGGAGACCGGGTTCTTGCGCGTCTTCGTCGTGTAGGCCTCGATGGCGTGGACCATCGCGTCGATGCCGGTCGCCGCGGTGACGGCGGCCGGCAGCCCCAGCGTCAGCGACGCGTCGAGAACCGCGAGGTCGGCGTAGAGCTGCGGCGAATTGACCCCGAGCTTCACCGTCCCCCCGGTGGTGACGACGCTTATGTTGGTCACCGCGTAGGCGTTGCAGGCTGTCGTCGGCAGCAGCGCGAGCGGCAGCCGGCCGCCGGTGACCTTGCCCAGCCCGTACATCTCGGCGAGCGGCTGCTCGCCCGCGGCCAGCACGGCGGCGAGCTTGGCGACGTCGAGCGAAGAGCCGCCGCCCAGCCCCACGACCAGCCCGATCCCGTCGCGTGCCCGCGCGGCCGCCGCCTCGACGACGGCTTCCGGCGGGTCGGCCACCACCGCGTCGAACACCTCCACCTCCAGGCCGGCCTCGCGCAGGCTGACCAGCGCCGGCCCGGTCAGGCCGGCGCTGGTCAGGCCCGGGTCGGTGCCCAGCAGCGCGCGCCCGGTGCGGGGCAGGCCGCCGACCAGCGCCCCGATGCGGGCCGACGCACCCCATTCGACGACGATGCGAGGCACGGTCCTGAACTCAAACGCCTGCATGACACTCTCTCCTGCCGCCCGCCGAGTCACGCGGGTCCGGGGGCGCGGCCCCCGGCGGGGTCCAGGGGCAGCGCCCCCGGCCTGCGCTTCACGTGAACGAAGACACCTTCCGCCACAGATCGATCCCGCCATCGGTGGCGTGCCCGTCGATCTCCCGCAGCTCCTCGTGCGAGAACGACGTGTTCTTCAGCGCATCGAGCGAGTCGTCGAGCTGGCCGACGTGCCGCGCCCCGATCAGCGCCGACGTCACCCGCTCGTCCCGCAGCGTCCAGCTGATCGCCATCTGCGCCAGCGTCTGCCCCCGCCGGGTGGCGATCTCGTTGAGCGCCCGCACGCGGGTGACGTTCTCGTCGCTCAGCAGCTTCTGGTCGAACGAGCTGCCCTTGGCCGCCCGCGCATCGCCCGGCACCCCGTCCAGGTACTTCGCCGTCAGCATCCCCTGGGCCAGCGGCGAGAAGGCGATGCAGCCCATGCCGAGCTCGCCCAGCGTGGCCAGCAGGTGCTGCTCGATCCAGCGGTTGAGCATCGAGTACGAGGGCTGGTGGATCAGCAGCCGCACGCCCTCGGCGGCGAGCAGCGCATGCGCGCGGCGCGTCAGCTCCGGCGAATACGAGGAGATGCCGACATAGAGCGCCTTGCCCGAGCGGACGATCTGGGCGAGCGCGCCCATCGTCTCCTCGATCGGCGTGTCCGGGGTCGGCCGGTGCGAATAGAAGATGTCGACGTAGTCGAGCCCCATCCGCCTGAGGCTCTGGTCGAGCGAGGCGATCAGGTACTTGCGCGACCCGCCGACGCCGTAGGGTCCGGGCCACATGTCCCAGCCCGCCTTGGACGAGATCACCAGCTCGTCGCGATAGGGATGGAGGTCGCGCGCCAGCATGCGGCCGAAATTCTCCTCGGCCGAGCCGTAGGGCGGCCCGTAATTGTTGGCCAGGTCGAAATGGGTGACGCCGCGGTCGAAGGCGCGCCGGACCACCGCGCGCCCGGTCTCGAAGACGTCGACGCCGCCGAAATTGTGCCACAGCCCGAGCGACACCGGCGGCAGGTCGAGCCCCGACAGGCCGCAGCGGCGGAAGGCGGCGCCGTCGTAGCGGCTCGGGTCGGCTTCGTAGGTCATGGTCATTTCTCCGAGAAGATTTCATGCGCCAGCGGCGCATGGTTGAACAGTCCGACCAGGATCGCGCCGCCGAGCACGTTGCCGAGCAGGGTCGGCGCGAAGAAACGGCCGAGATAGTCGCCCACCGTCGCCGCACCCGAGGCGACGCCGAACACCGCCTCGGCCGAGCCGGCGATGATATGGTTGAAGCCCGCGGCGGCCACTGTCCAGGTCAGCAGGATCACGATGAACGGCTTGGCGCTGCCCGAGGCCGGCAGCAGCCAGACCATCAGCCCGATCAGCCAGCCGGCGCCGGCGGCCTTGATCACCGTGGTCCAGAACGGCTTGCTCATCGTGTTGGCGGCGAGGTCGGACATCGCCGCCATCGTCTGCGGCTCGAAGATGCCGGCGCGCGCGCAGACGGTGCCGAAGACGATGGTGCCGACCAGGTTGGTCGCCAGCACGATGGCCCAGACGCGCAACATGCGCGCAAACGTCGGCAGGTCGCGGCGGGTCAGCGCCGGGATCAGCGCCGTCAGCGTGGTCTCGGTGAAGAGCTGCTGCTGGCCCAGGATGACGATCACGAAGCCCAGCGAGTAGCCCGCCGCCGCGACGAGGCGCCGCCAGTGCGTGTCGGGCAGCGTGCCTTCGATCTCGGCCATCATCATGAAGGAAAAGCCGATCGAGCCGCCGGCGGCCAGCCCCGACCAGGCCAGCGACGCCGACCGCCGCTCGAGTTCGGTCTCGCCCTGGTCGCGAACGATCTCGTGGATGACGAGCGGCCCGATCGCGGTGGCTTCCGCCGCCTGGCGCCGCTCGCGCTCGTCGAGATGCGGCGAGTCCTCGCCGGCCTCCCCACCTTCCCGCGCCCCGTCCCCTTGTGCCAAACCTCTCGTCCCTTCCCAGCGGAGTGCCAGCATGAACGATGGCGGCCGGATTGCCACCCGCGTCCTCGACGGCAGGAAGACGGCGGCGGCGATCGTGGCCGAGGTCGCGGCCGGCGTCGCCGATCTGCGCGCCGCTCGCGGCATCGTGCCGGGCCTGGCGGGGGTGCGCGTGGGCGAGGATCCGGCGAGCGCCGTCTACGTGCGCAACAAGCTCCGCCAGACCGAGGCGGCCGGCATGCACGCGCGCGAGCACGCGCTGGCCGCGCAGACGAGCGAGAGCGAGCTCCTCGCCCTGGTCGGACGCCTCAACGAGGACGACGCGGTGCACGGCATCCTCGTGCAGCTGCCGCTGCCGCCTCACGTCCCCAGCGACCGGATCCTGCAGGCGGTGCGTCCCGACAAGGACGTCGACGGGTTCCACGTCGTCAACGCCGGGCGGCTGGCCTCGTCGCGGGTGGTGAACAGGGAGAACAGCCC
>CAXUBM010000057.1:0-1017 GCA_964249235.1 uncultured Acetobacteraceae bacterium
CGTCGAGGCGGCGCCGACGGCGAGGTCGGGCCGACGCGCGATGGCGCGGATCAAAACGGCGCCAACGCGGGCGGAGTCGGTCGCCAGTGCTGCGGTCGATTGGAGGAGCAGGTGCGGCCAGGGCGCGCGCACGTGCATCGAGCGGACCTCGACGAGGCGGCGGGCGGTCGCAAGGCCGGCGACGGCGAGAGCGGCGGGGATGCCGGCGAGCAGTTCGTTGCGACTGATCTCCCCGGCGAGGAGGAGATCAAGCCCGAGCAGGACCACGGCGCCTGCGACGAGGCCCGGCATGGCACCGCGTTTCTTCCGTTCAGCCGCCATGATCGACCTCATGAGAGCACCGCCTCATTTACGCTTCTTGCCGGATCGGACCATGACACGAGGCGTGAGCTTCCGGAATGTCCGGATCTGTTGAGGGGCGGTGCTGCGGGCGCTGGAAGTTTTGGTCTCGAAGGGCCGGTTCGACGCGACGCCCGAACAAGCGCAGCACGCTTAGGCTGAACGCCTTGCCTGCCACAGAGCTCGGCGTGTGGGTGGACAGACGCGGACAGTGCGCGCTCCTCAGCCCGCTCTCCCCACGTCACATTCGCGTTCGCAATCGCGACCACGTAAGTCAACCGGGCCATGAGCCGCATTCACGACCCGATGCCGACCATCCTTGAGCTCGCCGTTTGGCGTTTGTGGCTTCGTGGAGGCCTCCTTCCTGCCCTGCGCGTCCGCACGTCGCTGATGGGCTTTGCTTCTGGCCGGTACGCCGGACCTCGACTCGCCGCGGCACGACCGGACTGATCTTCTCGACACACCGCGACGCCGCGTGCGCTGTCAGCACCTGGTGCTTATCACCCTCCTGGTCATGATCCGTCTTCGGTCCGATCTGCCCGTTCAGATCGAGTGCCGTTCAACCGCGTGGCCTCGTCGAGACGCAGGATCGTGTGGACGTTGGTCAACGTTGTCGCCAACGTCCTGATCACGCCGGTGCGCAGCACGCCGAGCAGGGCCGCGGCTTTCGTGTTCTCG
>CAXUBM010000057.1:1027-3321 GCA_964249235.1 uncultured Acetobacteraceae bacterium
ATCACGTCCGGGATACGCCGAAGATCCTTCAACGTCAGCCCGATCACCCGATCCTGCATCTGCGTGCTGGCCGGCTTGCCGTCGATATCGACGAAATCATAGCCCATGATGTCGCCTATCGTGCCCGTTAGTCGCGCCTCGGAGACTTCTGTCGGGGTGAACCAGCCCATTCGAACAAGGTTGCTGTCCTCCGACAGATCGCCCACCCCGACCAGGGCGACATCGGCCCGTCGAGCGAGATCGAGAGCCGCGCGAACGGTGTCGTTCCGGTAGAGTTCGGCGCGCAGTTCGGCATTCGTCACCAACGCCGGCGCATAGAGCGTGCGGCTCTCCCCACCGAAGCGCGCGGCGAGTCGGCGGCAGATGTGGTCGGGATTCATGTGTTCGCCTGCGCGGACGGAGCCGCCGATCGCGCAGACGAAAGTCACGCGGCCTGACAAAGGCGACACGAGCGCGTCGGCAACGGCAGCAACGTTTCGCCCCATGCCGACCGCGATCGTCATTCCGTCGGCGAGCGTCCGTTCCAGATGCCCTGCCACCAGACTTGCGACCGCATGCCGCTGCGCGTTGTCGTGCCGGTGATCGACCGAGACAAGCAGACGGCCGATGCCGAACCGCGCGACGAACTCGCGTTCTAGGTCGGCGCCCACCGACTTCGGCTGTTGCACTCGGATCTCGACCAGCCCCTCGAGACGAGCCCGTCGCAACAGCCGGCCGATCTTCGCCCGCGACATGCCGAACTGTCGCGCCAGGGCTTCCTGGGTGACGTCCTCGAAATAGTACAGCGTCGCGATCTCCACGATCGTGTCCGGCCGCGTTTCGCTCCACTCCCGCAAGCTCGGCTGCTTGAACTCGCGTTCCATGCGCGGATGATACCTTCTTGCACATCTGATCGCCACCCTCGGGCCGACGGGAACGCTCTTTTACAGTCGACGAAGTCGCCGAGACGTATTTTTTTGCTCACACGCTCGTCGCGACAGCGCGCATTTGGACGTTCCGTTGACAAATGCACCAAAAATCGCCCATGGTCCATCGCGACAGGCAAACCAAAAAGCTCGCGAAAGCCGAGCACCGAGGAACATCCCGCCCGTGCTGAATCGTGTCATCAACGATCCCGAGGACGTCACCGCGGACACGATCTCCGGCGTGCTTGCCGCCCATGGCGATCTGTTGGAGGCGACCGAGCACCGGCGCGTGCTCCGCCGAACCGGAGGCACTTCCACGGGGCAGGTGGGAATCGTCACCGGCGGCGGGTCCGGCCACGAACCGGCCTTCCTCGGCTACGTCGGGCCGGGTTTTTGCGATGCGGTCGCCATCGGCGAGGTTTTTGCCTCGCCGACCGCAAAGAGCTTTCACGCCGCCTTCCGCGCGGCCGACGGTGGAGCCGGCGTCGCCTGTCTCTATGGCAACTACGCCGGCGACAATATGAATGTGAAGATGGCGGTCCGCCTGGCCGCCAAAGACGGACTGACCGTCAGGACGGTCGTCGCCAACGACGACGTCGCGTCCGCGCCTCCCGAGGAGGCCGATAAGCGGCGCGGCGTCGCCGGCGAGATCTTGATGTGGAAGGCGGGCGCTGCCGCCGCTGGCGAGGGCGCTGATCTCGACGGCGTCATCGACGCAGCTCGGAAGACGATCGAGGGCACGCGCTCGGTCGGCATCGGCCTGACCGCTTGCACGATTCCGGCCGCCGGCAAGCCGAACTTCTCCATCCCGGACGGCCACATGGAGGTCGGCATCGGTCACCATGGCGAGAAGGGTGTCGCGGTGATGCCGACCGCCACGGCCAGAGAGATGGCCGGCATGATGCTCGACCGGATCCTTGCGGATACGATCGATTTCGCTGGCGAGAACGTCGCCGTCCTGGTCTCCGGCCTCGGCGCCACTCCGTTGATGGAGCTATACGTCCTCTACGGACATGTCGACGAGGTCTTGCGCGGACGCGGCGTGACGCCGCGACGCCGCTTCGTCGGCAACTACTTCACCTCGCTCGAGATGATGGGCGTTTCACTCACCGTCACGCGGCTCGACGCCGAGCTCGATCGCTATCTCACCGCACCTGCGCGCTCGATTGGCCTGACCGTGGGTGGGCGGTGACGTGAACGAGACGATTCCGCTCGCAGGCACCGGCGTGATTGCAATCGACATCGCGCGCGCGGTCGTCGCTGCTCAGGAGGAACTGACCGAGATTGACGGGGCCACCGGTGACGGCGACCACGGCATCAACATGGGCAAGGGTTTTCGCATGGTGATCGAGCGCCTCGAAACGCGCGAGACGACGCTGCCCGAAGCCT
>CAXUBM010000057.1:3331-9063 GCA_964249235.1 uncultured Acetobacteraceae bacterium
AGATCGGCGGCTCGATGGGCCCTCTCTACGGCTCGTTCTTCCTTGAGGCCGGCGACGTGATGAACACAGGCGACGTGCTTGACGCGACCACGCTCGCTGCGGCGCTGCGCGCCGCCGAGGACGCGGTCGCTGACCTCGGCGAGGCCAAGGTCGGCGACAAGACGCTGATGGATGTGCTGGTGCCGGCTCGCGAAGCGTTCGAAGACAAGATGAACACGTCCTTCGCCGACGCGCTGGTCGCCATGAAAGCGGCTGCCGCCTCGGGCCTCGAAGGCACGCGCGACATGATCGCCAAGCGCGGCCGCGCCAGTCGTCTCGGCGAGCGCTCGCGCGGCTCCCTCGACGCTGGCGCCGCGTCGTCGAACATCATCATCCGCACGCTCGCCGATGATCTCCTCGCGCGGCTGCGCGCCTAGACGCGCCTCGCGCCCGCGAGCCTCGCAAGCAGGAGAGAAGAATGGCCGATCAGATCGATCCACCATCTCCGTCATCGCCGACGGCCGCCTGCCGACCGAGGGTGTGGTGACGCACACCCTGCCGTTGCGAGACCTCGAGGAGGGTTTGAGCTGATGAGGAAGGGCGAGAGATCGATCAAGATCATGCTCGTGCCGCAGTGATGGCCAAGCCGGGAACGCGCGGACGCGGCAAACGCGGTTCGGCCCTCGTGCTGGCCGGGGCGGCCTTCGTGTTGCTCGCCGCGATGGCGTTCGACACGAAAGTGGTCAAGGTCGGCTCCGGCGCCGCCGCGTCGGGAGTGTTCGAACCCGCCTCCTACGGCCGGATGGAGTTCCCCAAGGTGCAGGCCGCCGTGGAGCACCGCGCCGTCGACGCCGCAACTCTGGCCGCCGCGCTGAGCAAGGATCAGGCAGCGGCAAGCAAGCAATATGGCATCGCCGCGGACGCCGGACCCGAACTGTCCGTCAAGTTCACCGGCAAGGCCGGCAAGCAGGATTTCGGTGTCTACGACGTCGACGTTCCGGGCATTCCCCCTTCGGTTCACATTACCGTGCAAACCGGCCCGGCGATCAATGGGACCGACCTGCGCGATGCCACCGGCATGATCTCGTTCGGGCAGTTCCGAAACCAGATCGAGTACCAGAACGCCGGCTCGGCCCTGAACAAGCAGATGAAGAAGGATGTGCTGGGCAAGATCGACACCGCCAAACTGAGCGGAAAGACAATTTCGGTGGTCGGCGTCTTCCAACTGACCGATCCGTCTTCCTGGCTCGTCACCCCCGTCAAGATGGACGTGCAATGAGCGTCGCCTACGACGCGGCCACGATGTCCGACAGCGTCGTGTTGTCGGCACGCAACGTGGTCAAGACATACGGCAGCACCCAGGCCCTGAAGGGCGTAAACTTTGACATTCATCGCGGCAAGGTCACCACCCTGTTCGGCGAGAACGGCGCCGGCAAATCGACGCTCATGAAAATCCTGTCCGGCGTGGTGACCCCGACGTCGGGAGAGATCAATCTTGATGGCCGGCCCATTTCGTTCGGCTCCACCGTTGACGCGCGCGAGGCCGGTATCTCGATCATCCACCAGGAGCTGAGCCTGGCGCCGAACCTGAGCGTACGCGACAACATCTTCCTTGGTCGTGAGCTTCGCACCGCCAAAGGCGTCGACTTTGCCGAGGAGGCGCGCCAGGCAAGCGCCTTGATGATCGAGCTCGAGGAAGACATCGATCCGCTGACCCTGGTCGAGGACCTCCGCCTTGGACAGCAGCAGATCGTCGAGATCGCGCGCGCATTGTCGGTCGACGCGCGCATCCTGATCATGGACGAGCCGACCTCCGCGCTGAGCGCGACCGAGGTCGAAGTCCTCTTCAAGGTGATCCGCGACCTTACCAACCGCGGCGTGTCGATCGTCTACATCTCGCACCATCTCGAGGAGGCCCTGCAGATCACCGACTATGCAGTGGTGCTCCGCGATGGCGCGATCACCGCGACCGGCGAAGCCCGCGACATCGATCTGCAATGGATCGTCCACAACATGGTGGGCGACCATTACGATCGCGGCTCGCCGCCCGGCGGCTACGAGTTCGGCGACGTCGCTCTGAGGGCGAGCAACGTGTGCGTGGCGGACGCGTCTGGATCCGGCAACCTGGTTGTTGATCACCTGTCGCTCCACGTGCGCGCCGGCGAGATCGTCTGCATCTACGGCCTGATGGGCGCCGGCCGGACGGAGTTGCTGGAGTCGATTGCCGGCCGAGTGCCGATGCTCGAGGGTGAGGTGCGGCTCGGCAGCGAGGATCTGGCCCGGCTGAGCATTGCCGATCGTATTGGCCGCGGCTTGGTGCTGGTGCCCGAGGATCGTCAGCGAGACGGGTTGGTGCAGACGATGTCGGTGGGCGAGAATCTCTCTCTGGCCAGCATAGGCGCGTTCACCACGCGCGTCCTGACCTCGCGGCCGCAGGAACGGCGCCTCGTCGAGACCTCGATTCGAAACGTTCACATCAAGACCGCCGGCGGCGGCGCTGCGATCGGCTCTCTATCGGGCGGCAATCAGCAGAAGGTCGTGATCGGCAAGATGCTGGCGACGGACCCCAAGGTGATCTTGCTGGACGAGCCCAGCCGCGGCATCGACATCGGTGCCAAATCCGAGGTCTTCCGCCTGCTCGCCGAGATGGCGACGAAAGGCCTCGCCGTGGTGTTCTCCACCTCCGAGGTGCAGGAGTGCCATAGCGTCGCGCATCGCATCGTTGTCATGCGCAGAGGCAAAATCTCAGCGCAATTCGGTCCCGAGGTCGCCAAGGAAGAGATCATGGCGGCCTCCGGCGAGGCCGTCATCTAGCCGACCGCAACATCACCCAGAGCCCTGACCATGACAGACACCAGCCTGGCCTCAAAGCCCTCCACCGCACGCGCGCCGGGCGGCAGTTTCGATGTGGCGAGGCTGCTGCTCGAGGGACGTGCGTTCTTTGCCTTGATCGTCATCATCGTCGTCTTTTCCCTCCTGTCGCCCTACTACTTCTCCGTCAGCAACTTCCTCACGATGGCATCCCACGTCGCGATCTTCGGCATCCTTGCGGTGGGCATGCTGCTCGTCATCCTCAATGGCGGCATCGACCTGTCGGTCGGATCGACGCTCGGGCTGTGTGGCGTGGTCGCTGGTTTCCTGATGCAGGGCGTCACGTTCACCTCGCTCGAGATCACGCTTTTTCCCCCGGTCTGGGTTGTGGTGGTGCTGACCTGCATGCTCGGCGGCTTCGTCGGCCTCATCAACGGTGTGCTGATCGCGCGCTTCAAGGTGCCAGCCTTCGTCGCCACACTGGGCGTGATGTATGTCGCCCGCGGGGTCGCTCTCCTGATCACCAACGGCCTGACTTACAACAATCTGGGCGGCAAGCCGCAGCTCGGCAACACTGGCTTTAATTGGCTCGGTTTCAATCACCTTTTCGGCGTGCCGATCGGCGTGGTCGTCCTGGCGGTGATCGCCATCGCCGGCAACCTCGTGCTGAGCCGCACCGCCTTCGGCCGCTGGCTGTACGCGTCGGGCGGTAATGAGCGGGCAGCCGAGCTCTCAGGTGTGCCGGTCAAGACGGTACAGGTCAGCGTCTATGTCTTGTCGGGCATCTGCGCCGCCGCGGCCGGTCTCATCCTGTCGTCCCAGCTCACGTCAGCCGGTCCGACGGCGGGCGTCTCCTACGAGCTCACGGCAATCGCCGCCGTGGTCATTGGCGGCGCAGCGCTGACCGGCGGCCGCGGCAATGTGCGCGGCACGATGCTTGGCGCCTTCGTCATCGGTTTCCTTTCGGACGGACTGGTCATCATCGGCATCTCCTCGTACTGGCAGACCGTCTTCACCGGCGCGGTCATCGTGCTCGCGGTGCTGCTGAATGCGGTCCAGTACCGCCGTCGCCCAAAACGCGCGACCCCAACCGCGGGCCGTCCCACACCAGCGTCGCAGCCGGGCTGATCCGGTCCGTGTCGCACCAGGTCTGTCGCAACATTCACCGAACCATCTCTCGAAAGGAAGAATTTGTGTCCAGAAAACGAGTACTCTCGACCCTCACGGCAATACCGCTTGCGGTCGCCTCCCTCGCGGCGTCGACGGTAGCGCCCGCGCCAGCGGCGGCGGCAGGGTTGATGTCGATCATCGTCAACGACCCCTCCAACCCATACTGGCTCACCGAGGGCAAGGTCGCCGCTGCCGAGGCTCAGAAGCTGGGCTACCAAGCGAGTGTCAGCGCCTCGAAGGGCGACACCAACACCGAAAGCAACCTGATCGACACCGCGATCACCAACCATTCGGTTGCCATTATCCTCGACCCCGCCAACGCGAGTGGCTCTGTCGGCGCGGTCAAGAAGGCGATCGCGGCCAAAATCCCCGTCTTCCTCGTCAACGCCGAGATCAACCAGGAAGGCTTGGCCAAGGCGCAGCTGGTCTCCAACAACGCGCAGGGCGCTGCCCTGGGCGCACAGCAATGGGTGAAGGACGTCGGTCAGAAAGGCAACTACGTCGAGCTGCTCGGTTCCCCATCCGACAACAACGCCGCCACCCGGTCCAACGGCTACGAAACGGTGCTGAGCCAGTATGATGGCCTGCACAAGGTCGGCGCCCAGGTCGCCAACTGGGATCGCACGCAAGGTCATGACAAGATGCAGAGCCTCCTGCAGGCACATCCGAACATCATCGGGGTGATCAGCGGAAACGACGAAATGGCGCTCGGTGCCATTGCCGCGCTGAAGGAGGCGGGCAAGCTGTCGAGCATCAAGGTAGGCGGTTTTGACGGCTCTCCCGACGCGGTCGCCGCAATCAAGGCCGGCGAACTGCAATACACCGTGCTGCAACCGGTCGCCATTTTTTCGGCGAAGGCCGTTGACGAAGCCGACCGATTCATCAAGACCGGCAAGACGGGGGCTGCAACAGAAAAACAGCTGTTCAACTGCGTTCTGATCACACCGGCAAACACGTCGAACTACATCTCCGCGTTCACGCTGAAGAGTTGAAGGACGTCGGGGCGGCTCCTTGAGTCGCCCTTTCGCCTGCTCCAACGCAAAAACACGGATCGACCGTGAGCGATTGATCTGACGACGGCGCCAGTCGAACTGGAGACACACAGACGCCTGGACCGGGTTGGGCTGCGCGTCGCAATGCCGAGAACACCGCTTCGGCCGCAACGCTCGGGCGAGGGGCAGGGCGGGCGGCAACCGACGCGGATGCCGAAGGTCGGCCAACGCGGGCGCGATCACCACATTTGGCGGCTCGCTCCAGATGAGACGAGGACACGGCTGGCCGGGCGCTGCATCGCCGGCGCCGCCGCTGGAGCAGCGTGATCCTCCTACGTCAACCGTTTGGTCACGTCCTCGCGAAGGATCATGCGTCGTCCGGCAAGTCCATCGAGACGATGTGCTGAGCTGCAACGACATCCTCTCTTGGGTCGTGGACCTCAGCTGATACACTAGTCACCGCCCGACCGTGAGGCGTGTCGGACGCGAGCGATGGCGGCAGCGGATCCTTACGTAAAGCCGCCGCTCAGCGACACTTGTGGCGAGTGGTGCTCGGCTCAGCGGTTGTTGACCCAAGCCGAGACCCATCCAGCGCGTCGATGATCACCCGGTCACCTCTCCGACGGCAAGCCAGGCGAGTTCTCGCCTTACCGGCTCCGCTGCCTCATGCCCTCGGGCACGACCGTCTTTACGATCGAGGCATCGAGCGCCTCATAGGCGTGCAACCCTATCACATCGTAGAGCTCCCGACGGGTCTGCATCCGGTCAATCATCCGATGC
>CAXUBM010000058.1:0-4919 GCA_964249235.1 uncultured Acetobacteraceae bacterium
CTTCCTGCGTCACCCCGCACGACCGACGGGTCGAACGAAGCTTGCGCGCCTGTTTTACCCTCTCGGAAGCAGCCGCTTGATCGGCCTCGGTCGATCGCTCAACCGAAACCTCGTTCACTGCGCGCTTAGTTCCGGACATGGACTGCCAAGCTGCCAATGCACTTTGTTGTAACGAAAGGTCCCAAAATGGCAAGAGCACGCTGAGCGTCGATTGCGCGCGCTACCCGGCTCGACTCCAGCCGCCAAGTTCTATTTCTGTTCTCCGTGCCTGCAAACCCGCCCATCCTGGAAATGCCCCTTTGGACGCTCGGGGGCGCCTGGATCCGGGTCCGTTGCTCGTGCGGTCGCTCTGCGGATCTGCCGACGCGCATGCTCAAGGACGAGCACCCGGATCAGCTGGTCGGGCGGCTTCCAGCCGCGGCTGCAGTGCAAGGCCTGCGGAGGACCGCCCGTTCAGATCTTCTATGCCGATCGGGCAGACACGTTCGGATCGGGAGGGAGGGCCACGGAACGGCCGGCGGATCTGGCTGGTGCGGTAGAGCGTTCGTCGGGCTTGCGGGCTACGGCGCGTCTTGACCGAGATCACCCACACTCTGCGTCGACACACCGGGTTGAAGATATCCGCCTGATGGACCGGCCTTGCCAGTGACGCACGCCGACGTCGCCAGTGCATCCAAGACCCGCGATCGTCGCAGGAGCCTGGTCGACGATCGCAAGCGAGCCGAATCTCGATGCCCGACAAGGCGAGTTTTTAGGCAAGCCATTTAGCGTCGCACTGGTGCACAGTCACCTGCAGGAGATCCTGCCGCATGGTCAAAAACCGCCGCCGTTGAAAGCGGCTGCGGCGGATCGGTAGCAAGCCGGGACAGCGACACGCTTGTGTGGCACGCTCGCGGGCAATGAGAGGGAGCGAGCGATGCGCTGGGTGTTGATGGTAGCAGCGGTTACCGGCCTGGCGGGTTGCTACTACCCACCCCCGCCAACGCCGGTCGCATACGCGCCTCCACCACCATCCCCAGCTTACGTTGTCGAACCGGGCGCACCGCCTCCTCCGGCGCCGATCGTGGAGGCAGTTCCATCACCCCCCGGCGCCTACTACGTCTGGCGCCCCGGTCACTGGCGCTGGAACGGCTTCCGGTATGTCTGGATCAGAGGCCACTACGTACGTCGGTTTGCCTAGCCTCGCCCTTCGCTCGATTTCGGAGGTAGCCGCGTGCTCCTCGCTGGCAGGCTGGAGAGAACACTTTCTTAGCGACGAGACCTGCGGTGCTGAGAGCCCTAAGGATCCTGCTCGTCCAGACTTGGCCTTCTTCCGCTTGCCAGCCCTCAACTCATTCGCGTTCCTCTCGAGCTCTCACACTACCAGTGCGCGAGACTGCCGATGAGGAGTTCTAAAAACCTTGGGCCGTTCGCCTTCAACTGAAAGAGCTGACGCCCAACTCGAGCCACCGGCATTGTGTTAGGCACACGCGTTATAAGCTGGTTCGGATTGTTCTCGTGTGGTCCAGATCGCTGCGGGGATATTCGACAGGCTGTTGAGAACGCCTATGCTGATGGTGATTGGAAGTGTCGTTACGGCGGCTTTCTACGGTCTAGCGACGCTTCTGAGCGTCCTTTTCGTGGTGGCTCTGATCTTTGGTGATCCTCTAGGTCACTGGATTTCCTTCGCTGTCATCCTTCTCGTCACTCTTGCCTTCTTCGGCATCGGACGGCTTGTCCACCACGTGATCATAGGCCCCGTCATCCGCCCACTTCAGAGACCGTCAATCAGAGGTGTCTGGGCAACACGGGGAAGAAGACGGTCGCACGCAGACCGATCGCTTACCTTCTCAAACCGCCAGTCGGTCGACTTCGCCGCGCCCAGGTCTCAGGAGCCGACATCCCGTTCGGTTGCGGAAACCTCCGTACCCGTCGACTTCAGGCTGTCACTGCTGCTTGATCGGCGACTGCACAAAGACCGTTGGATCTGGCGGCGGCAGCGGGTGCTGCACCAAGTAGACCGAAACGGCGATTAGACCCGCATTCAGGAACAACGCCGACCGAAGCCCGTCGAAGCGTAGCCACGGCAGCACGAGGAACGCGATCGCCGACCCGATCCCGAAGGCGAGCCCTACCAGCCGCCAGTCGGCAAGGCCCGTGGCGTGCACCACCACCACGACCGCCAGAGCGAGCACCACGAGGACGCCGAGCGCGATCCACCGGGCGCCGGCGAGCAGGGCGCCGACCACAAACGGGGCGAGACATAGGCCAAGGCCGAACAGCAGGCCGGAGATCATGCCGCTCTCCCCCGACGTCTGAACCAAGGGATCGCCCAGAAGACCACGGCAGCGCCGACGATCACCAGGAACGCCTCGGTAGCGGCGTAAGCGACCAAGCCCGCCACTGCGAGAAAGAAGAGGGCATACAGGCTACCGATCGCATATTGCACCGACAACGAAGCGCGCTCGGGAAGGCGATGGATGAGCTCACGGATCCCAATAGGGACGGCATAGATCACAACGCCGATCATCGTCAGCAGGACGCAGATACCGCCGGCCGCCCCCTTGTCGACCACCGTCAGGATTCCTCCGATCGGCGTCGCCACGAAAGCCAGCCACTCGAAGCGACGGGTTGCCGGCAACAGCGGGTAAGGCGTCGGCGGTCCGGGTCGCCACTCGAGTGGCTTCCGGCGAACAGCAACCTCACGAGACAAGACCGCCATGCGTTCCATGCCGCTACATTAGTGTTGCGGACTCGCATCGGAAAGACACGGTGGCGAGATTGGCCGATTTGGGTGGAGAGCAGACATCGAGCGGTTCTCTTGGCGGCCGCTTTGCCTCAAAAGTGGTCTCGGACGTCGCCCAAATGCCACGGTTCAGCCGCGGAGCTTGGGTGTCGTCATCGGCCTTCCGTCGAGCTCGAGGTCCGGATCGCCGGCGCGCCTCTCAAGGAAGTCAATCCGACGCTCGACCTGCGCCTAGACGGCTAGCAAGGGGGAGGTTCGCTGTCGCGTACAGGCCTGCGATGTTGGGAGCGATTTCTACGGCAGGAAGATCGGTCAGTTAAGCTTACAGGGACGTTCGATAGTCGTGACCTGGCCGGAGCAGTAGTCGACCCGACCAAGCAGCGCGGGCAAGTGGCCGGGAGCACGCTAGGTCCCGCGTCGCAGTCGCCAGCCACTCTCCGCCGCGTGGCGGGAGCGGTTTTCGTTATTGGATATGGCGACGGACCTTCGGTTTCGCAGAAGCATTTCTCAGAATGATGCAGGTCGACGGCTTGGATGACCGGGTTCAGTTCAGACCCCTTGCCCCGCAAGCTGCCGGTGTTTATCGATCAACACTTCGAGCCGCGAGTATAGCTATTTTCCAATCCGACCCACGGTATCAGCGTCAAGGTGAGCCGGTATGAAAGACAAGAAAACAGGATCGGCCAATCAAATCCTCACTCGTGTTAAGGAAGGTGATCTTGCTCTGTTGTCGCCTGCACCACGATTCATTACTCGGCCAAGCGAGCCATACTTCTCCCGCCGCGACCAGCTAGACGAGTCGGTTGGCCTCGCGACCAGCCAGATCAGCCACAACGGGTTCTCTGTCGGGTGCTATCGCCGAGACCGGCCCAACCTCGGTTTGAGCGTGCCGTCTCCGCTTCTCGACCTGTTCATGGTGGTCGTCACGCTGCGGCCGCTCTTGCCTGTGGAGCAATGGCAGGATGGCCGGAGCATCGGCGCCTCGAGCCTTGAAGTCGGAAGTCTCGCGTGGCTTGACTTCCGCAATCAGTGGGTGACGGATCTCAAACATCCGTTTCACACGGTGAACTTCTTCCTTCCGATCTCCGCGTTCGATGAGCTGAGCCGGGATCTGAGGCAGCCGAGTGTCGCCCAATCCAGCATCGCGTTCAAATACGTTCCGCACGACACGACGATGCTTCACATAGCCAAGGCTTTAATCCCGTTGCTCGCCAAGTCGGAGCAGGCCTCTGTCCTGTTCGTCGACCATCTGCTGTCTTCAGTCGTGACTTATCTCGCCACGACCTATGGTGGCCTGGAGACATCGAGCGAACCCGCTAGCAAAGGTCTGGCGATTTGGCAGAAATCCCGCGCGATCGACATCATGCTGAACGATCTTGGAGAGGACGTGACGACATCGTCCCTGTCCAACGCCTGCGGATTGTCCAAGCGCCAGTTTGAGCGCGCCTTTCGAGCGAGCATGGGCCAAACACCGCATCGTTGGCGGACGGGTCGTCGCATAGACAAGGCGGCCCGGCTGCTTCGGTCGACCACTCTGTCGCTGACGAACATCGCGGTCGAATGCGGCTTCGCCGACCAGAGCCACCTGACCCGCGTGTTCAGCCGGGCGACGGGAGAGACCCCGGCAGCCTATCGGCGCTTGCGTCGAACCTAGCTGCCGCCATGCCGCATTCGGAACAGGATGACGTCTTGTTTCAAGATCAGCGAAGCGTCGTCCGGCATCATGATCCGGCAGGCTGCAGACGAGCTCATGTCGAGGCATCAGCGGGAGCAGGCGACGGATTGGCTTTGACCATTGGCGCGAGCAGGAACGGGAGAGTCGCCCGACGTCCACCGGCGTGACGGCCGGCGACGCCCGTGTGGTGCATCGTCCATTCCCCGGTGATCCCGGTCTCGTGTGCCTGCGGTTCGTGGTCTGTGCCTGCGTCTGCCAAGATTAAATCGAAACTTCATCGCCAGGGGATGACGCCACCATGGGCACGATCACAGTCAAGGACGGGACGACAATCTTCTACAAGGACTGGGGAGAGGGTCAGCCAATCGTCTTTCATCACGGCTGGCCGCTATCGTCGGATGACTGGGACGGGCAGATGATGTTCTTCCTTCAGCACGGCTATCGGGTCATCGCGCATGACCGTCGCGGCCATGGTCGTTCAACCCAGACTTGGTCCGGCAACGAGATGGACACGTATGC
>CAXUBM010000058.1:4929-6040 GCA_964249235.1 uncultured Acetobacteraceae bacterium
CCCTGGACCTGCGCGAGGCCATCCATGTCGGCCACTCAACCGGCGGCGGCGAGGTCGCCCGCTACGTCGCCCGGCATGGGCAGGAGCGGGTCGCCAAGGCGGTGCTGATCAGCGCCGTGCCGCCGATCATGGTGAAGAGCGACACCAATCCGGGCGGTCTGCCGATCTCGGTGTTCGACGAGAT
Organism: uncultured Acetobacteraceae bacterium; assembly: GCA_964249235.1. Lineage (GTDB taxonomy): Bacteria > Pseudomonadota > Alphaproteobacteria > Acetobacterales > Acetobacteraceae > CAXTPV01. The sequence goes on from CAXUBM010000058.1 coordinate 5,114, forward strand.
CCGCGCTGGCACCGCCTTCAACCGGGCGCAGTTCTACAAAGACATCACGCTGCCGTTCTATGGATACAACCGGCCCGGCGCCGCCGTCTCCGAGGGCGTGCGCGCGAACTGGTGGCGACAGGGGATGATGGGGGGCGTGAAGCCCCAGTACGACTGCATCAGGGCGTTCTCGGAAACCGACTTTACTGATGATCTGAAGCGGATCGAGGTTCCGACGCTCATCATGCACGGCGACGATGACCAGATCGTGCCGTTCGCCGATGCGGGTCCCCTCTCCGCCGCCCTCGTCAGGAACTCCACGCTCAAAGCATATGCGGGGTTGCCACACGGCATGCCGACGACGGATGCCGAGCAGATCAACGCCGACCTGCTGTCTTTCATCCAGAACTAACCTACGATCTTCGTATCTGCAACGAGATGCTGGCGCGGAAAGCCGGCATCGAGGACCTGATCTGGCGTCGGCCCTGCCCCGGGCGACTGGCGCGCGAAGCCGGCATCGACCATTGGCGAGGCAAACATCATGAGCGTCTACCTGGTCGCCTTCCTGGTCGGCGTCGTCGCCGGCCTCCGCGCGATGGTGGCGCCGGCCGGCGTGAGCTGGGCGGCCGCCACCGGGCTACTGAGGCTGCACGGCACCCTCCTAGCGTTCCTTGGAGCTTCCGTTACGCCCTGGATCTTCACCGTCCTGGCGGCGGGCGAGCTCGTCTCCGACCAGCTCCCGCGGACGCCGCGTCGCACCGTGCCGGTACAATTCGCGACCCGGATGATCAGCGGCGGATTCTGCGGCGCGGCGGTCGGACTGTCCCCGGGCAGCTGGCAGGGCGCCCTCGCCGCAGGCGTCGTGGGTGCCATCGTCGGCACGCTGGGCGGGGCCGCGGCGCGGGCCCGGCTCGCCGCCGCTTTCGGGCAGGACCGTCCCGCCGCTCT
>CAXUBM010000058.1:6050-8949 GCA_964249235.1 uncultured Acetobacteraceae bacterium
CCTGACCGCCGCCGGGCAGAGCGTAGCCCTGGTGGCGCGCCACCTGTGCGGCGGCACCTGCGTGAACACCGGCTGCACGCCGACCAAGCCGCTCGTTGCCAGCGCCCACGCCGCGCACTTGGCGCGGCGTGCGGGCGGGTATGGCGTCGTCATTTCGGGGCGCATCGACGTCGACATGAGGCGGGTCAAGGCGCGCGTGGACTCGGTGTCGCGGCAGTCGCGCGAGGGCGTCGAGGCGTGGCTGCGCGGGATGGCGGGCTGCACTGTGGTGAAGGGCCATGCGCGCTTCGAAAGCCCGCGCGATGTCCGCGTCGACGACACGCTGATCAGCGCCGACCGGATCTTCATCAACGTTGGGGGTCGCGCCCTGATCCCCGACCTCCCGGGCTTGGACGGGGTGGATTACCTCACCAACGCCTCCATCCTCGCCCTTGAGGAGGTGCCGCGTCATCTCGCGATCGTCGGAGGCAGCTATGTCGGGCTTGAGTTCGCACAGATCTACCGGCGGCTCGGCGCCGCCGTGACCGTGATCGAGAAGGGCCCACGTCTGATCGCACGCGAGGACGAGGACATCTCGGCAGCGGTGGGGGAGATCCTGGAGCGGGAGGGCGTGGCGGTCCGCCTCGCGGCCGCGTGCATCCGCGTCGGGCGCCACGCAAACGGCATCGCCGTCGGCGTCGACTGTGCGCACGACGAGCGGGAAGTAGTCGCCAGCCACCTGCTCCTCGCCGTCGGCCGACGGCCGAACACCGACGACCTGGGCCTCGACCGGGCCGGTATCGCAACCGATGCGCACGGGTTCATCCGCGTGGACGACACGCTGGCCACGAGCGTGCCTGGGATCTGGGCGCTGGGGGACTGCAACGGCCGCGGCGCCTTCACCCACACCGCCTACAACGACCACCAGATCGTCGCCGACAACCTTCTGGACGGCGCACGGCGCACGGTGGCCGAGCGCATCCCGGCCTACGCCCTCTACACCGACCCGCCGCTCGGGCAGGTCGGCCTGGGCGTCGCGCAGGCGCGCGCCACTGGACGGCGCATCCTGGTCGGTCAGCGCCCGATGACGCGCGTCGGCCGCGCGGTAGAGAAGGGCGAAATGCAGGGCCTGATGCGGATCGTGGTCGATGCCGACACCGACGAGATCCTGGGCGGCACGACCCTCGGGCCTGGCGGCTCCGAGGCGATCCCCCCGATCCTGGAACCCAGGGCGGCCGGGGCTCCCTGCCGCACGCTGGCGCGCGCCACCCACATCCATCCAACCGTCGCCGAGTTGATTCCGACGATCGCGGGGGAGCTGAAAGAAGATGGCGTGCGACCCGCATAGTGCAGACAGGAACGGAAGAGGTTCCCTGTCACGATCCTTCCCGGATGGCTTACCCTCAGGAGCCGGCTCTTTCCTTGACCGGTCCGATGCCGGCTAGCAGCTGGACAGTTACATTTTCACCGAGCAGACCTGCTCATGATCGGAGCTCCCCATGTCCGGCAGTTCCTTGCGGCGAGCCACTCATCCTTTGCGTGCGCCTACGTGGCACTCTGGACGTCTGGGATCCAGCTTTTCTCGACGCGCTGGCGGAACGCTTCCGGGTTATCACCTTCGACTACTCGGGGCTGGGCCGATCAAGCGGTGAAGCGAGCTACGATCCGATGTCGATGGCCCGTGACGTGTTCGATCTCGCTGACGCGCTCGGACTCGAACGCTTCTTCCTAGGTGGCTGGTCGCTTGGCGGCCAGGGCGCTCAGGCGGCGACGGTCTTGGACCCGAAGCGAATACGCAAGCTGGTCCTCATCGGGACGACTCCGCCGGGCAAGGTGCCCAGAGGGCCGGAGCCCATCTTCCTAGAACGAGCGCTCAAGTTCGAGAACGAATTGGACGACGAGACCGTGCTGTTCTTCGAACCGGCTTCGGAGAAGAGTCGTGCGGCTGCGATGGCGTCGCACGACCGCATCGCGGCGCGCCAGACTGATCTTAGTCCTGTCGTGCCCAAAGACACCTACATGCGCCTGCTCAAGAACCGGCCGAGGGCCGAGGGGGAGCTGTTTCCCGATCCCGGCGGCTACCGCGATTTCATGGCCACAACCTCGATCCCAATCCTTGTCATCTCTGGGGACCACGAGATCGTGTTTCCGGTGCAGAACTGGTTCGACATGATACCCGAATGGCGATCGCTGCACCTACTAGTCGTACCGCGCGCGGGGCACGCTCCGCAGCATCAGGAGCCAATGTTCTGCGCTCAAGCCATCACAAGCTTCCTTGTCGACCTCGGCTGAGCCAGCAAGACATCCGAACCGAGCTGCACTACGGGCGGTACGCTGACCAGCGACAGGCGGAATGGCAGGCGGTGCGATCTTAGCCAAATGGGCCGTCGCCACGTCCGTTTCCTCACTCAAACAACGCGAGCCTGCCGATCACTGCCAGTCCCTTGCGGAGGCTGCTCGATGCGGAAGTCAGCATTGTGTCGAGAGTAGCCGTCAGCGATCCGCTCGGTTGTGTCCGCTTCTAGAGGGTCCTCGCGCGAGAGCGGCCCACTCGCTTCCAACGACATCCACATTTTGCACCCGACGTGGGCTGAGTCCGCTGTGGGTCGAGAGCGGCCCTAAGCCGCCGACCTTACACCCGCAGGAACTCGCCTTTCGTTCCCCTGCTGCGCCTGCGAGATCGCCGGCCCGGTCCGGTAGAGCTGGCCCGCAATCAACTCCCGGCCGCGCTGCCGCATCGGCCGCGGCGACACGGCAGCCGCGATCCGCGCCACCTTCCCGGCCCGGACTGCGTCGACCAAGTGCTGCACTTCCTCCGGGCTGCCAGCGGCTTCCTGGACCCGCTCGGCCACCGCGTGGGCGCCAGGGTTCACCAGACCGGCCAGAACGCCGTGCGCGCCGCCGTGACCGCCCTTGGTCA
>CAXUBM010000059.1:0-460 GCA_964249235.1 uncultured Acetobacteraceae bacterium
ATCTGGCGGGGCGGGTGCATCATTCGGGCGGCGTTCCTGGACCGGATCCGCGAAGGCTATGAGAAGCATCCGGACGGGTTGAGCCTGCTGCTGCAGGACTACTTCCGTGATGCCGTGCTGAAAGCGGAGCAGGCGTGGCGGGACGTGACCGTGCTGGCGGTGCAGAACGGGGTGGCGGTGCCGGCATTCGCGTCGTCGCTGGCCTACTATGACGGGCTGCGGCGGGCGCGGGGGCCGGCGAACCTGCTGCAGGGGCTGCGAGACTATTTCGGGGCGCACACGTACCGGCGAACAGACCGCGAGGGATCGTTCCACACGCGCTGGGCGCAGGACGGGAGCGAAGTTCCGGCTTGATCGCGACCGAGCGGCTTCTTTTGCGGGCGTGGGGGGGCGCGGGGCGGCCCGCCCCCCCCGCCCGGCGCGGCCGCCCCCCGGCGGGGGGGGGGTGGGCGGGGGGGGC
>CAXUBM010000059.1:470-8908 GCA_964249235.1 uncultured Acetobacteraceae bacterium
CCGTCCCGCCTACGCGGCGCTGAACGCCGACCCGCAGGTGCGGCGGTTCTTCCCGGCGGTTCTGACGCGCGAAGAGAGCGACGCCCAGGTCGAGCGGCTGCAGGCGCACATCGACGCGCATGCGTTCGGGTTCTGGGCGGTCGAGGTGCCGGGAGTGGCACCGTGCATCGGGTTCGTGGGACTGCAGCATGTCCGCTTCGAGGCGCCATTCACGCCGGCGGTCGAGGCGGGGTGGCGGCTGGCGCGCGCCTTCTGGGGGCGCGGTTACGCGACGGAAGGGGCGCGGGCGGCGCTGGCGTTCGGATTCTCCGAGCTGGGGCTGGACGAGATCGTCGCGTTCGCGGTGACGGGGAACACGGCTTCGATCCGGGTGATGGAGCGCTTGGGGATGACGCGGGACGCGGACGGGACGTTCGACCATCCGCAGGTCGCGGACGCGAGGCTTCGCCGGCACGCGCTGTATCGGGCGGGTCCGGGCGCGCTGCCCGGATCTGCCCTCCGTTCGAGGCGCCCCGACGGGAACCCTTGAGCGGGTGGGGTCTTCCTGCCTTGACAGCCAGAGGAGGTCATTGGTGGACGAGGCGCAGAAGAAGGAACTCTGGGAGATGATCAAGTCGGTCGGCGTCGCGATGATGACGACCGAGGATGGCGGGCAGCTTCGGGCGCGACCGATGGCGGCGAGCCAGAAGGATTTCGACGGCACGCTGTGGTTCTTCACCCACGCCAGCGCGCACAAGGTGGACGAAATCCAGAATGACCGGAAGGTGGGCGTGACCTACGCCGACCCGAGCGCGCAGAATTACGTGTCGCTCTCGGGGACGGCGGCGCTGGTGAAGGATCAGGCGACGATCGACGCGCACTGGTCGGATATTCTGACCACATGGTTCCCTAACGGCAAGGACGATCCGGACACGGCGCTGCTGCGGGTCAGCGTCACCCAGGCGGAGTACTGGGACGCGCCCAACTCGACGATGGTGCACGCCTACGGCTACGTGAAGGCCAAGCTGACCGGAGAGGCACCGAGTGCCGGCAGGAACGAGAAGCTGGCGGTCTAGCGACCGGCCGGAGTGGCTTGCCGGCATCGATCCGGATCTCTCCTGCGGTGGTCGCTGAGGGATCCGGTCGAGCACGTCGGCCCATGGTGATGTCCCTCGACGGCTGCCAGCGCCGTTAAGTTGCTGGTCAGTTTTGGCGATCACAATCCGGGAGCCACGCCCGGATCGGAAGTCATCAGATTGCCAGCTCCTACCACAGCAAGCCACCTGCGTGCCGTCCTCAACGGCGCCATGGCTGGTGTCTTCACGTTCGACGAGCAGTTGCGCCTGCTGTTTCGCAGCGATCAACTCGGCCCGATGCTCGGGATCTCGGCGTCGATGATGTCGGGCTCGACGACGGTGCTGGAGCTCCTCGAAGGGAGCGAGGCGCTCGACGGGGCGGCCGTTCAGCGCGTCCACGAGCTCTGCCTGGCCGCCGGCAAGGACGACCCGATGCACAGGACGACGCTGGAGAGCGGCAGCGGGCCGGCGCGACGCTCCTTCGCAGTTGCGGTGGCCTGCCTCGAGGATCGCACCGTGATGGCCGCCTTCGAGGACGTGACCTCACGCCGAGAGGCGGAGCAGCGCGCCGTCGAGTTGGCGATGACCGATCCGCTGACCGGGCTGGCGAACCGGCAGCTGTTCAAGAGCCGCGTCGCCGCGGTTCTCGATCGCGCGGGTGACAACAGCGCGAATGCGACGGCGTCGCACGCGCTGTTGCTCGCGGACCTGGACCGTTTCAAGACGATCAACGACACGTTGGGACACTCGATCGGCGATGGGCTCCTCAAGCTGGTCGGCAAGCGGCTGCGCTCGATCGTGCGGTCGCATGACGTCGTGGCCCGACTGGGCGGCGACGAGTTCGCCATCTTCGTCTCGCCGGCGCCCGAGCAGAACATCCTGTTCGATTTTGCGCACCGGATCGTGGAGATGCTGGGCCGCCCCTACCTGATCGAGGGCCACCTGGTGACGGTGGGCGCCAGCGTGGGGATCGCGTGCGCGCCCGACGACGCCCTGGAGCACGAGGATCTGTTGCGGTGCGCGGACCTCGCGCTTTACGAGGCGAAGGGATCCGGCCGAAGCCAATACGTGGCCTTCCGTCCGGCCATGGACGCCAAGGCGGTGGCTCGCCGGACGCTCGAGATCGATCTGCGCAAAGCACTGGCGATGAGGCAGTTCGAGCTGTTCTACCAACCGCAGATCGAGCTCGGCACGAAGACGGTGACGGGCTTCGAGGCGCTGATCCGATGGCGCCATCCCGAACGCGGCTTGGTCTCTCCGGCGGACTTCATCCCGCTGGCCGAAGAGATCGGCATGATCGTGCCGCTCGGCGAGTGGGTGATGCGGGAGGCGTGCTTCGCCGCTTCGCGCTGGTCGATGGACCTGTGCATCTCGGTCAACGTCTCGCCGCTGCAGTTCGAGGACACGGACCGTCTGATCGGGACCGTCAAGCGCGTGCTGGCCGAAACCGGTCTGCCCGGGAACAGGCTCGAGCTCGAGATCACCGAAAGCGTGCTCCTGCGCAACGAGGCGATGGTGCTCACGACACTGCACAAGCTGCGTGAACAAGGCGTCCGCGTCGCGATGGACGATTTCGGAACGGGCTATTCCTCGCTCAGCCAGCTGCAGAGCTTTCCGTTCGACAAGATCAAGATCGACCGGTCTTTCGTTCGCGACCGGGGCGTCGACACGGGTCAGGACGCGATCATCAGGGCGATCACGGCGTTGGGCGACACGCTGAGCATGGCGACGATCGCCGAAGGGGTGGAGACCCCGGCGGAGCTGGACCGCATACGTGCTGGCGGGTGCGGGTCGGTGCAGGGATATCTGTTCAGCCGGCCCGTGCCGACAGCAGAGATCGAGCGGATCATTTCGGAGTTTGGTGTCAAGCAGCCGGGGCTGATCGTCCCGGCTCTTACGTGAAGGGGACGATGTGGATGCTTTACCGGGTCCTGTATTGCAGCCGAAACTTGGTGGCCGGATCGACCGCCGAGACCGAGCATGAGATCGAGAGCATCCTCGCGAAATCTCGCGAGAACAACGCGCGTGACGGGATCACGGGTGGTCTGCTCTACTCAAACGGATGTTTCGCCCAGGTCCTAGAGGGGCCGCTCGATGCCGTCGGCGCGGCCTTCGAGCGGATCCAGTGCGACCAGCGGCATCGTGACGTCACGGTCCTGCAGACGGCCGTGATCAGCGAACGGGACTACCCGTCATGGTCGATGGCCTTTGCGGGGACGAGTGACGCAACCGCCGGGGCGCATGTCGTCGAGGCGTTTTCGGGGCGCAGCGCGGCGGGAGATGACATTTTGGCGTTGCTGAAGAGCGTGGTCGTCAGGGATCACGAGTGGTTGGCGCACTGATCGGCGCGGGAGCATGGGCTCTGCCATCAACGTGTCGGGTTCCAGACCCCAGAACCCCAGGGCCGCAGTGAAGGTTTGCAAAGGCTAGCCTTTGCTGGGGTCCAGGGGCAAAGCCCCTGGGGTCAGGGAAATAGCCCCCGCAGGCGCTTGCCGTCGCGCAGCGCCTCGACGCCGATGGCCATTGCCGCCATGCGATGAGGAATCTGGGCGGCGGCGGCGCGGCGCATGACCCGCTCGAAGGCGCGGGTGAGCAGGGCTTGGAGTTTCGAGCGGACCTCGTTCTCTTCCCAAAAGAGCTGCTGTAGATCCTGAACCCATTCGAAATAGCTGACGATGACGCCGCCCGCGTTGCAGAGGATATCGGGCAGCACGAAAATCTCGTCCTGGCGTTGGTCGAGCACCTCGTCGGCGTCGGGGGTTGTTGGTCCGTTGGCGGCCTCGGCGAGAATGCGGCAGCGCAGGCGGGTGGCCGTGGCGCGGTCGATGACCCGCTCGATGGCGGCGGGGACGAGGATGTCGCACGGGTGGGTGAGGAGGTCGCGCGCGTCGGCGAGGAGCTCGGTCGAGTAGCCCTTGAGAGAGCCGTTGGCGGCGGCGTGGCGGGTCAGGGCGGCGACGTCGAGGCCGCGACGGTCGACGTAGCAGGCGCTGTGGTCGCTGACGCCGATCACGGCGATGCCGCGGTTGGCGAGTTCCTGTGCGGTGACCGCGCCGACATTGCCGAAGCCCTGGACGATGGCGGTGGCGTCGCCGGGGCGCATGCGCAGTCGGGCCATGGCGAGGTCGACGAGGTGGGCGACGCCGCGCCCGGTGGCCTCGCGACGGCCGAGCGTGCCGCCGGCACCGACCGGCTTGCCGGTGACGATCTCGGACACGGTGTGGCCGCGATAGACCGAGTACGTGTCCATGAACCAGGCCATGACCTGCTCGTCGGTGCCCATGTCGGGCGCCATGATGTCGGTGTGGGGGCCGACGAAGGGGATCATCTCCTGCATGTAGCGGCGTGACAGGGCCTCGCGCTCGCGGGGCGAGAGGGTAGCGGGGTCGACGGTGATGCCGCCCTTCGCACCGCCATAGGGAAGGCCGGCGAGCGCGCACTTCCAGCTCATCCAGACGGCGAGTGCCGCGACCTCGCCGAGATCGACGGAGGGGCTGTAGCGGGTGCCGCCCTTGGTGGGGCCGAGCGTCAAGTGGTGCTGGACGCGGAAGCCCTGGAAGACGGCGGTGCTGCCGTCGTCGCGGTGGATCGGGCAGGAGACGACCACGGCGCGCTTGGGGAGCAGCAGGCGGGGGCGCTCGTCGTGGCTGATGCCGAGATGGTCGGCGATGGTGTCGAACTGGCGGGTGGCCATGTCGAAGACGGGGCCGGTGAAGACGGTCATGGGTGTCTCATCGTCGTGCGTGACCAAGGGGTAACACGAGCCGACCGGCGCGTGTCGCGGATTGGCTCGACCGGTCGGAACCAGGGTGGTGAAGCAAGGGCGGGCTCTGCCCGCACCCGCCAGGAGGCGGCGCCTCCTGGACCTGGCAAGGATTGCGGGAGATCATCGCGCGGGTCTGGGGCCGCGGCGCCCCTGGCCTTAGAAGAATTGCCCACGCAAGAGGCCGAGCGCCGGCAGCGGCGTCCAGAACCTTGGAAGGTCCTGGCGGCGGATCGGCGCCACGCTGTAATGCGGCGCGGGTTGGCGATTGGAGCGGAACAGGGCCGCGTAGGCGCGGACCTGCTGTTCGCGCCAGGTGCGGTCGGCCAGGGCGGCGTCGCGGTCGGGGTAGATCTCGGCGACGCGCTGTGCCTTGCCGAAGGCGGCGATGACCGCCCAGAGGGTGTCCTCGCCGGTGCGGCGGAAGCTGACGACCTCGCTCAGGCCGCGGGCTCCAGGAGGCGGCCCATGGCGGCATTGCCCTGCGCAAGGACGAGGCCGAGGGCGGTCTGGCCGGCGGCGTCGCGGTGGTCGCGGTCGGCACCGTGGGCGAGGAGGAGGGCGACGATCTCGGCGCGACCGAAAAGGGCGGCCATCATCAGGGCGGTCTGGCCGCTCTCGTTGGTGGCGTTGACGTCGGCACCGGCCTCGATGAGGCGGCGAGCGATCGCGGTTTCGCCCTTGAAGGCGACGCCCATCAGGGGGGTGGCGCGCTTGCCGTCGCGGTCGTCGACGGGGGCGCCACGGGCGAGAAGGATGTCGACGATCTCGGCGTGGCCGTTGTAGGAGGCGAGCGTGATCGCGGGATAGCCGCGGCTGTCGCGAAGATCGGGGGGCGTGCCGGCGTCGAGCAGGCCGGCGACGATCGCGGCCTGGCCGGAACGGGCCGCCTCGAGGAAAAACAGCTCGAGCTGCTCCTGGGTGAAGGGCGGCTGCGCGGCGTCGGTCGCGGTCATCGGCATATACTGGTCGCTGGGATGGTGCGGTTGCAAGCGCCTGCCCGACCGCCGCGATCCGGGGCCGGGCGGGTCTGGGCGCTACGACCGCGGGAGCTGGCCGCGGATGGCGCGCGCGATCGCGCGCGGGTCGGCACGGCTCGTGATCGCGGTCAGGAAATGTCCGGCGGGGGCCATCAGGTAGATGTCGTGACCGTGGTCGACGGTGTAGTCGGTGGCGTGCATCTCGCCGAAGTCGGAGAAGAAGACGCCGTATTCACGCGCGACGAAGGCGACCTGCTGATCGGTGCCGGTCAGACCGACCAGGCGCGGCGAGAATGCCGCGGCGTAGGCGGCCATGGCCGGCGGGGTGTCCCGGTAGGGATCGACGGAAATGAAGATCGGCTGGACGCGCGCGGCAAGGCGGCCGAGCTGGCTCATCGCCGCCGCGATCGCCGCGAGCGTGGTGGGACAGGCGTCGGGGCAGTGCGTGTAGCCGAAATAGACGAGCAGATACCGGCCGGGCCAGCTCCTCTCGGTGACGTGGTGGCCGTGGCCGTCGACCAGTTCGAAGGGGCCGCCGAGGACGCCGCCGCGCACGCTGTCGGGAAAGGTGAGGTGGAAGGCGACGCCCACGGCGAAGGTGAGCACCGTCAGGCCGGCGAGCAGCGCGGCGAACACGGTTCTGCTGCCGCGCGCGGCGGGCCAGCCGTGGGCCGCAGAGCGGGCGGTCATCGGCCGGTCGCGCTGCGGACGGCGAAGGTGGCGTCGAGGCTGGCGCCACCGGCGAAGGTGAGCGTGACGGGGACGCGACCGCCGGGGCGCATCGTGGGCGCGGGTTGCATGCACATCAGATGGTAGCCGCCCGGCGCGAAGTCGACCTGGCCGCCCGGCGGCACGACGACGTTCCGGACGGTGGTCATCGACGACATGCCGTTGGTGTCGCTGGTGTGGTGCAGCATCAGCATGCCGCAGCCGGGGGACGAGGCGCCGGTCAGCGTGACGCTCGCGGTCGAGCCGTTGTGCAGGGCGAAGTAGCCGCCGGCGGGGACTTGCGGGGTGATGACGCGCATCCAGCCGCCGGAGAGGGTCACGCCGGGCGGCGGCGCGGCGCGTGCCACGGTGGCGCACGAGGCGGCCAGGAGGACGAGGCGAAGCGCTGCCGACTTGGGGTTCACGCGGTCGCTCCTGGCGGCTCCGGCGGTGATGGGAACTGTCCGGTTCGCGCGGGCATTACGCGGTCGGCTGCGTCGCGTCGAGCCGGTCGTAGCCGTTGACGCGGTAGATCACCACCGAGATCACCCAACTGGCGAGGAACACGCCGATCACCACGAAGCCGAGCGTGTTGAAGTTGTTGTTGAGCGCGTCGAGGAGGCGCCATGGCGCGCCGCGCAGGGAGAGCTCGTCGCCGAGCAGGCCGAAGGCTTCGATGCCGCCGATCAGGAGTGCGACGATGACCGAGACGAGGGTGATGGTCAGGTTGTAGTAGATCTTGCGGATCGGCCTGACGAAGGCCCAGTCGTAGGCACCGAGCATCAGCACGCCGTCGGTGGTGTCGACCAGGGTCATGCCGGCGGCGAACAGGGCGGGGAAGACGAGGACCGACCACATCGACAGGCCCTTGGCTGCCTCGGCGGCCGAGATGCCGAGGAGGCTGACCTCGGTGGCGGTGTCGAAGCCGAGGCCGAACAGGAAGCCGATCGGGAGCATGTGCCAGCTTGCCGAGACGATCCGGAACAGGGGGCGGAAGAGGCGGTTGAGGAAGCCGCGATTGCCGAGGAGGACGTCGAGCCCGTCGGCGTCGAAGGTGCCCTGCCGGCGAAGCTGGCGGAAAGCGCGCCAGACGCCGCGCAGGATGACGATGTTGATGGCGGCCAGCGCGAACAGGAAGGAGGCGGAGACCACGGTGCCGAACACGTTGCCGAGGGTCGACATGGCGTCGAAATGGACCTTCAGCGCGCCGGAGGTCGCGGCGACGAGGCAGGCCACGAGGAGCACCACGGCGGAGTGGCCGAGGGCGAAGAAGAGGCCCACGGTGACGGGGCGCCTGCCCGCCTGCATGAGCTTGCGGGTGACGTTGTCGATGGCGGCGATGTGGTCGGCGTCGACGGCGTGACGCAGGCCGAAGCCCCAGGCGAGGAGGCCGGTGCTGAGAAGTAGGGGCTGGGCGTGGAAGGCGATGAAGGCCCAGGTCCAGGCGGCGACGTTGAAGGCGGCGAGCGCGGCGTAGACCGCGATGACGCGGCGCCGGAGGCCGTCGCCCGGTCGCTGGATCGGGTTGAAGGCTGACACGAAGGCACCCTCCGGAAGGCTCGCTGCTCGGACACAGACATCTCGCGCGGAGGCGGACTGTCAACGCCCCGCCGGGGGGCGTGGGGGTAGGCACGTCGCCAAAGGGGGCTGGCCGCCTGGCTCCGGCGCCGCAGCCCGCGGTTGCGGCGGTCAATTGGCGGTTGACGGCTGTTGGGGTGTCAGCGGCGGCTCGGGCACGATGTGAGCGGTGGTTGCTAACGCACTTGAAAATTAAATCCATTTGTCAGGCACGAGTTGACGGCGTGCGCCGGCGGCCAGCATGCGGCTGTCTTCGGTTCCGACGCCAAACTTCCTCGGCGACGCCCTTCGGGGGCGGAGCTTCGGGGGCGGAGCTTCGGGTTTGCGCGGTTCGGGCGCGGGCCTATGTTGGGC
>CAXUBM010000060.1:0-8838 GCA_964249235.1 uncultured Acetobacteraceae bacterium
GGCGTTCTCGATGCGGTGGCGCTCTCGGTAGAGGGCCCGATCGTAGGGCAGTGGCCGCGGTCTGCGAGCAGCCCACGCGCCTGCGGCAGGATCGGCAGCAACAGGGCGGCACCGTGATGGTCGTTGCGGCGATGAGGGCGTGATCACGGGGTTTGAGACCGACATCAACGACGGTGTTGTACTGCAAGTTCATTGCTGGGCGTTGGATGGGGAGCCTTACATCTCCGACATCGACCAGATCGTCTCCCACCCGGCGGTGTTCTAGCAGTCGCGTTCGCTGGTCCTTCTTGCAGCACCTTCTTGGTGTTTGGGTCGAATATCGTCATCGCACCGCAAGCCCCCGTGCGGGGTGTAGTGCTGGACCTCGATCTTGAGAGCGCCTGCGTATCGGCCTGACGGTTGTCTTGCCGCCAAGAAGCACGCGGCGGAGAGCGCCCGTATTCGCCCCACCAGCCTCAGACAGGAAGTATATTGATCCCCCGAGGATGCCGTCTGGCCTCTCACCGGCCTGGAGCGAGAACCGCAGGTTCATGATGTCGGCGAGGTTGTTATCCGTAGTGTTGCCCTCAAATCCACGAATGAGCAGAACGCAGGTTCGTTGCGGAACACTGCAAAGACAGATGTCATTCAGCGCCGGGTCGGATGCGCCCGCGTCCTTGCCGTCGTGGAGATACGCGAGAAGCTTGTGGTCGGGAGATACGATCGCATCGCTGACGAAGCCGTCGTGCGTCAATCGCCGCAGGGCTTTAGGAAACTGGACGTAAACGTCACCTCCCCTGACCTGCACCCCAAGGATGTGTGCCTCCGCCCGAGCCGAGATGAGGGCACCGACCGCGAGCGCGACCAAGGCGACTCTCATGAGGCAAACGCTGAGCCGGTTGTGGAGGCCATCATGAGGACAACCAGATCTCCCGCATGAAGATCAGCGTCGACTCAGCTTTCCGACCTCAAGGGCATCCCCCCACCAGCGCTTTTTCCACGTCCTCTAGTCCAAGCGAGCCGCCTGGGTCATCGCGTCGAGCGTCAGGTCGAGGAAGGCTTCGCGGAACCGCCCGGCGCGGAAGCGCTCGGCATTGGCGCGGCAGGCGCCGGCGCGGAAGGCGGTCTCGGTGGCCTCGAAGCGGTCGAGGGCTTCGAGCAGGCTCTCGCTGTCCTGGCGGGGAAACAGGATACCGGTCGGATCTTTTCGCTCGGGACCGATGACGATGTCGGCGGCGCCGCCGCGGCCGTAGGCGATGACGGGGGTGCCGCAGGCCTGGGCCTCGACCAGCGTGATGCCGAAATCCTCCTCGGCGGCGAAGACCAGGGCGCGCGTGTGCTGCATGAGGTGGATGAGCGTGTCCTGGGACACGGCGCCGCGGAATTCGATGTTGGCGGCGCCGCGGGCGGCGGCATGGACGTGGCGGTTCTCGGGGCCGTCCCCGACGACGACGAGGCGGCGGTTGGGCGTTCGGGCAAAGCTGCCGGCGACGAGGTCGGCGCGCTTGTAGGGGACGAAGCGGGAGACGAGGAGATAGTAGTCGCCGCGCGGGGCACCCGCCTGGGCAGGCGGGCGGAAGCGGTCGATGTCGACCGGTGGGTGGATGACGCAAGCCTCGCGACGGTAGGTCTTGCGGATGCGACGGGCGATGTAGCGGGAGTTGGCGACGAGGACGTCGACGCTGTTGGTGGAGACCGCGTCCCACAGGCGCAGGCGGGCGAAGAGCCAGCGCGCGTAGGCGCCGCGCAGGTCACCGGCGATGCCGGCCTGGTCGAGATATTGGTGCTGGAGGTCCCAGATGTAGCGCATTGGAGAGTGGATGTAGGCGATGTGGACCTGATCGGGACCGGTCATGACGCCCTTGGCGACGGCGTGGCTGCTGGAAATGACGAGGTCGTAGCGGCGCAGGTCGAATTGCTGAACGGCGAGCGGCATCAGGCCGAGATAGTGACGGAAATGCCGGCGCGCGAACGGAAGCTTGCCGATGAAGGAGGTCGTCACCGGCCGGCCGCGCAGGAAGCGCCTTTCCTCGGCTCGCATGGCATCCACCACCGCGAAGAGGTCGGCCTCCGGAAAGCAGAGCAGCAATTGCTCGAGAACGCGTTCGGAACCGGCGAAGGTTTGTAGCCAGTCGTGGACGATGGCGACGCGCAGGCCGTCGAAGCCGGGCAGTGCCGCCGGTTTGGCGCGCCGGGCCGCGGGCGACGTGGCATCGGGCGCCGACGCGCGTCCGGCACTCGCGGCGTCGGCACTCGCGGCGTCGGCACTCGCGAGGCCGGCATCGTCGAAGCCGGGATCAAGCCCGACCAGGTCAGCGGTTTCGATGGTGTCGCTGGTCATGAGACGACGTCCTCGCGCGCAACAAGCGTCGTGCGATCGCCGTGGCCGCACAGGGGCAAGGTAGCGCGATCGGGCGTGGCCCGCGTTCTGGCCATTCGGCGGAGTGGCGGCGGCGCCTTCGCCCATGGTGATGAGAAGCCGGTTCAAGGGCCGCGAGGCGGCGCACGTCCAACCCTGGCCGGAAGGAGGAGAGGTCACGCCGTTCGCCCGAATGTTCACAGGCGGGGCTTCGATCTAGTGGTGCAGCGCCAACCGGAGGGTCGGAGGATGCGGTGCGCGCGCACGGGACTGGCCGCTGGCCTGCTGACGATGGGGCTGCTCGGAAGTTCGCTGGCCTGGACGGTGGCGGCGCGCGCAGAGACCCGGACGCCGACGCGGGGACAAGCGTCGCAAGGGCCGCCGACGATGACGGCGTCGCGCTTGCTCGACATGCTCGGGATGAACGTGCATCTCGAATACAATGACGGCCGGTATGCCGACGTCGGCGAGGCGGTCGGCGACCTGGACTATCTCGGCATCCACCGGCTGCGCGACGGCGTGCCGAACGAGGCGGGGGGCGGTCCCTATTGGAACTACCTGTCGGCGATCGAGCGGGTGATCGAGGCGGGCAACCGGTTCGAGTTCATCGTCGGCCCGCAGCAGACGCTGGCGGCGTCGCTCGAGCAGCTCAACCGGATCGTTCGGAGGCACCCGGGCGCGGTCGAGGCGGTCGAGGGACCCAACGAGATCAACAATTGGCCGGTGACGTTCGAGGGCCTGCATCACGAGTTGGGAGCGAAGGTGTTTGAGGCGGCGCTGTACGCGGCGGTGCGCACCGACGCGGCGCTCGCGGGCGTGCCGGTGCTTTACTTCACCGGCGGGACGCAGGCGGATCTGGCGGTCCCGCCGACCCAGGCCGATCTGGCCAACGTGCATCCCTATCCGACCGGCGGCGCCATGCCGGCCAAGTCGTTGGCGGACGCGTTACGCGGCGGCTTCCGGATGCATGCGGGGTCGGGCAAGGCGATCACCGAGACGGGGTATTTCGACGAGCCTTCGAACCCGAACGGGAGCGGCGTGGATCCGGCGACGGTGGCGCGGCTGACGCTGGACGCGGTGTTCGACGCGGCGGAACAGGGCTTCTGGGCCATTTACCTGTATCAGCTGCGCTCGGCCTATGCGGACACCAAGCGCAGCAACCCGGATGCCGAATTCGGCATGTTCGATTACGACAACAAGCCCAAGCCGGTGGCGGTGGCGCTGCACAACCTGACGACGGCGCTGCAGGACGGATTGCGGGAGGAGACCGATCTGCCGGGGCTGAAGGCACCGCCCGCGTTGAGTGTGTCGGGGCTGCCGCGGGACGGGCACGCGCTGTTGCTGACGGCGCCGAACAGCGTCTACGACCTGGTGCTGTGGGCGGAACCGTCGGTCTGGGACGCGCGGACGCACAAGCCGGTGCGGGCGCCGGCGCGCCACGTGGAGATCGCCTTCGCGCAGCCGTTCGCGCGGGCGCTGGTGTTCGACCCGGTGGCGGGCGAGGCGCCGCTGGCCACGTCGGGGCTGGGCACGGCGCTGTCGGTGACGGTGAGCGACCACCCGGTGGTGGTGCAGTTCAAGGTCATTCCCAGAGCGACGTGAGGGTTGGTGTGGAGACTCTGGCCGGACCGCAAGGAAGGTCAGGGCTCTGCCCTGGACCCGCCAAGGGGCAGTAGCCCCATGGATCCCGCGGGTTTTAGGTCACGGGAGAGCGTGCTGCGGGTGCGGCCGGTCAGAAGAAGCGCTCGCCGACGGACAGGACGTCGCCGGGCTCGAGGAAGCTGTCGGGAGCGACGCTGCCCTTGGCGGCGACGCCGCCGGTGGTGCGCACCACCGTCCCCTGGTCCTTGACGCCGCGATAGGTGAAACCGCCGGCGAGGGCGACGGCGCTGAGCATGGTCAGGCCCGGCTGGTAGGGGTAGGAGCCGGGGTGCTCGACCTCGCCGAGGACATAGACCGGACGGTAGCGCAGAACATCGACGGCGACGCTCGGCTCGGTCATCAGATGGTGGGTGCGCAGGGCGCCGGCGATGCGGTCGCAGAGCTGGCGCTCGGTCAGGCCGGCGGCCTCGACGTCGCCGAGAAGGGGAACGGAGAGGTCGCCGGCGTCGCTGACGTCGTATTGACCGGTGAGCTGCGGGTCGCCGTAGACGGTCAGGCGGATCTCGTCGCCGCTGCCGAGGCGGTAGGGCCCGCCGTCGGTGGGCGGCAGGGGGCCGGGATCGGCGCAGGACGCGGTCGCCGCCACGAGCAGGAAGGCGGCCCATCTCGAACGCGTCAGGAACATCGCGGACGCCTCATTCGGAAGCAAAGCGCGTTGCTATTGCGCCGGAAGCGGCTCGCAGTCAATGCGGTCTTGTAACGGTTATGCCTGGATCCTGACGCCGAGCGTGACCGTGTGCGAGGTGCCGTCGAGGATGGCGGCGCCTTCGTCATCGTGCTCGTAGGTGTAGTCCAGCGTGAGCGCGAGATGGCGGGTGAGGCTCCAGGAGGCGGACGCGCCGTATTGCTGGACGAGCTGGGTGGGACCGGGATTGTCACCGGCGCCGTAATCGCTGGAACCGATGTCGGCGAAGGCGGTGAGCAGGACGTTGTGGCGCAGGGCATGATCGATCTCGAGGCGGCCCTCGGTGAGGGTGTCGGTGCCGGCCGTGACGGTGGCGGCGTCGGCGAGGCGGCGACGGACGGTGATGGTGACGTCGGTCAGTCGGGTGGGCTCCCAGACGATCGAGGCTTCGAGGAACGGGGTGGTGATGGTGCCGTCGGCGCGGGTGACGCGGCGTTCGCCGCCGGCGACCGCGCGCAGGCGGATCGGGGCATCGGCCTGGTAGTCGAGACCGGCGGCGGCGAGCAGGTCGTTGTAGTTGCTGTCGGGGACACCCGAGAGCTGGCGGTAGTCGGCCTGGGTGTCGCGGACGAGGGCGACGAGCGAGCGGCCCTTGGAGAGTTCGACCAGGCCGGTGAGCGTCTCGGCGAGCTCGGTGCGGTCGAGGGCGCCGAACGAGGCAGCGATCGGGGTCGGCGGGCCGTCGTCGAAATGCAACGCCTGGAGGTCGAAGGCGGGAACGAGGCGGACGCGGCCGAGGACGATGTCGGCGTCGGTGCGGACGTCGTCGTCGTTGTAGGAAATCGGGGCGGTGACGCCGACGGTGCCGAGCTGCTGGGGGTCGAGGTTGAGGGCGAGGTGGGAATAGCCGAGGTCGACGTGACCCTGACCGAGGTCGAGCGCGCCGGCCAGGGCGGCGGTCCAGTCGGTCTGGGAGTAGAGGGAGCGGCCGGGATAGTCGATGTCGTCGAGCGTGAGCTGGCCGTCGAGCGCGTCGCGCCGCCAGTCGGAGTGGGCCTGCAGCGAGACCTTGGTCTCCTCGACGGCGCTGCCCTGGCCGCTGACGCCGTAGGGGTTGCTGTCGTAGCCGCCGCGTTCGGTCAGGGTGGGGGAGACGAGGAAATCGCCGACGTGGAAGCCGGTGGCGCCCGTGTCGCTGCCGCCCTGAAGGGGGAGGAGGAGGTAGTCGTTCTCGTAGCCGGGCAGGCTCGGGGGGAAGGCGTCGATGACCTGGGCGCGCGCCGAGGCGGACACCGCGAGGGCGGACGCGGCGAGGACGAGACGGGTGGCATGGCGCATGGCCGCGGCAAGTTATTGCGGACTCGATATGAAAGCAAGGCGCGGCACGGTCCAGGGGACGTCACGCCAGCGTGGCTCGCACGACGCCCCTGGCGGGGTTTGCGGCAGAGCCCCACTATCGCTTCGGGTTGGAAGGGGAAGTCCGATGAAGGCTCTGGTCCTGGAACGCACCAAGGAACTCGCGCTGCGCGACATCGCGCTGCCGCGGGCGATGGGGCCGGACGATGTGCGGATCGCGATCCGCACGGTGGGGATCTGCGGGAGCGACCTGCACTACTATCTGCACGGGCAGATCGGGCCGTTCGTGGTGCGCGAGCCGATGGTGCTTGGGCACGAGGCGTCGGGCGAGATCGTCGAGGTGGGGTCGAACGTGCGCGGGCTGGCGCCCGGCGACCGGGTGTGCATGGAGCCGGGAATCCCGGACTGGACGTCGAGGGCGTCGCGGCGGGGGCTCTATAATCTGGATCCGGCGGTGGCGTTCTGGGCGACGCCGCCGGTGCATGGGTGCCTGACGGGCGAGGTGGTGCATCCGGCGAACCTGACGTTCAAGCTGCCGGAGAACGTGTCGTTCGCGGACGGTGCCTTCGTGGAACCGCTGGCGGTGGGGATGCAGGCAGCGACCAAGGCGCGGATCGAGCCGGGGCAGGTCGCGGCGGTGACGGGCGCGGGGACGATCGGGATGATGACGGCGCTGGCGGCGCTGGCGGCCGGGTGCTCGAAGGTGATCGTCACCGACGTGCAGGAGGAGAAGCTGGCCACCGCGCGGCGCTACGAGGGGATCGAGACGGTCAACGTGGCGCATGAGCGGGCGGCGGACCGAGTGGCGGCGCTGACGGAGGGCTGGGGCGCGGACGTGGTGTTCGAGGCGAGCGGCAGTCCGCGCGCCTTCGAGGGGCTGTTCGACCTGGCGTGTCCCGGCGGGGCGGTGGTGTTGATCGGCATGCCGCCGGGGCCGGTGGCGTACGACGTGGTGGCGGCGTCGATCAAGGAACTGCGGGTCGAGCACGTGTTCCGCTACGCGCACGTGTTCCCGCGCGCGGTGGCGCTGCTGGCGTCGGGCAAGATCGACCTCAAGCCGCTGGTCTCGCGCACCTACCCGTTCGCGCAGTCGGTGGAGGCGTTCGAATTCGCCGCCCAGGCGCGGCCCGAGGTGGTGAAGGTGCAGATCGAGATGTAGCGGGGCGTCCCTGCCCTGCCCTTCCTCGCCGCGGCTTTCCTTGCTTGACGGCAACGTTGTCCGTCCGGTCTCCTGATCGAAATGCCCCGGAGAATGGGACGATGAAGATCAAGGAGCGTCCGGAATTCCGGAACAAGCCGCCGCCGTTCGTGATGCGCGGTGATGCGCTCGCCGAAGGCGCGATCGAAGTGATGTCGAAGCGAAACATCGGCTCGGTGATCATCGTCGACGGCGACCACAAGGTGGCGGGGATCGTGACCGAGCGCGACCTCCTGCGCCGGTTGCTGGGCGAGAACCTGGACCAGCACACGACGAAGCTGGCCGAGATCATGACCACCGAGGTGCGGACGGCCAAGCAAGACGACGAGGTGCTCGACTGGCTGCGGTTGATGTCGAACGAGCGGTTCCGGCACCTGCCGGTGGTCGACGAGAACGGGCGGCTGATCAACGTGCTCAGCCAGGGCGACTTCGTGTCGTACACCTGGCCGCAGTTGCTGGGCACGGTGCGGGAGAAGGCGGCGGAGACGATGCGCAGCCCGTCGGCGCAGATCCCGATCCTGGTGGGCGCGCTGATGGTCTACACGCTGGTGATGATCGCGATCTTCAAACTGGTATAGGCCCCTCATGCCGATCGAACTTGCTCAGGCCGCCTTGAACGCGCTGCCGCCGGGCGTCGCGCCGCCCGGTTACGACAGGAAGGCGGTGCGGGCGGGCATCGCGCATCTCGCGGTGGGCAATTTCCATCGCGCGCACATGGCGCTCTATGTCGACCGGTGTCTGCACGAGGCGGGGCAGTCGGAGTGGGGACTGCTCGGCGTGGGCGTGCTGGACAATGCGGGCGAGCAGGCCAAAGCGGCGACGCATGCGCGGCAGGACGGGCTCTACACGCTGGCGGCCTACGCGCCGGACGGCTCGGTGGAACGGCGGGTGGTGGGGTCGATCGGCGAGTATCGGCACGCGCCGTCGGATCCGGCGGGGACGTTGGCGCGGCTGACGGATCCGGCGATCCGGATCGTGTCGCTCACGGTGACGGAGGGGGGATACAATTTCGACGCGGCCGGGCGGTTCCGGCTGGAGAACGAGTCCGTTCGGCACGATCTCGCCGACCCGGGCGCGCCGCACTCGGTCTTCGGGCTGATCACGGGCGCGCTGGCGCGGCGGCGGGCGGAGGGGGTGGCGCCGTTCACAGTGTTGTCGTGCGACAATCTCCAGCACAACGGCGACACGGCGCGGCGCGCGGTGACGAGCTTCGCGGAGGCGGTCGATGCGGATCTCGCGCGGTGGCTGGACGGCGAGGTGGATTTTCCGAACTCGATGGTCGACCGGATCACGCCGGCGGTGTCAGACGCCGACCGGATGCGGCTGAACGCGGAGAGCGGCGTCGACGACGGGTGGCCGGTGTTCGCGGAAGACTTCATCCAGTGGGTGGTCGAGGATCGTTTCCGGCGGGGGCGGCCGGCGCTGGAGCGGGTGGGCGTGCAGTTCACCGACGAGGTGGGCGCTTACGAGGCGGTCAAGCTGCGCATGCTCAACGCCTCGCACCTGATGCTCGCCTACCCGGCAATGCTGGCGGGGCACCGGCTGGTGCACGAGGCGATGGGCGAGCCGGTGCTGCGGCGGCTGCTCGACGTGTTCATGACGCGGGACGCGATGCCGCGGCTCGCCGCGCCGCGCGGGCTGCAGCTGGCGGTGTATCGC
>CAXUBM010000061.1:0-8677 GCA_964249235.1 uncultured Acetobacteraceae bacterium
ATATCCTGCGGCACCCGCAAACCGGCCTCGTACAGCGCATGCAGCACACCCACCGCCATCTGATCGTTGGCAACAAATAAGGCTGTCACCTCCTGCTTGCCGACCAATGCCTGTGCCGCCTTGTAACCGGCCTCCGCACTCCACCCATCAGCGACCAAGGTCTCGTGAGCGACGCGCCTCTGCACGGCCAGCTCTTCACGCCACCCTCGAACCCGTGTTTCCGTCCCGAGCCAGTCAGGCGGCCCGCTGACGTGCCACACCGTCTGGTGGCCGAGGTCCAGCAGGTGGCGAGTCGCCAGCCGCGCGCCGAGCACCTCGTCGAGACTGATGCTGGCCGGCCTGTCCAGCACCCCAGGCTCGAAGCCCACCAGCGGCAGCTTGTCTGAGAAAACCCTGATCGTATCAACCGCTCCCTTGACCGGCGCAATTGCGACCACGCCGTCGACTGAGATTTCCTCCAGATGATCGAACGCGGATTTGATCGTAGCCCGCTCAAAATCCACGAGGGTGACGAGACTGGTCGTGTATCCAACCTGCCGCGCCGCATCCGCGATCCCAAACAGTGCCAGCGACGGCCCGTGTAGCGAGATGCCGTAACTCACAACGCCGAGGTTCATCGAGCGGCGCGACGCCAGCGTCCGCGCGGCCGGATTACGCTTGTATCCAAGTAACCGTATCGCTTCCTGGACCCTCGACGTCAGCTCCGGTCCGACAGCGGGGCTGTCGTTAAGGACCCGAGACACGGTCTGATGGGACACGCCCGCCAGCCGCGCGACGTCCACCATCCGCGGCATCGTCGAGGGCGGACGAGCACCGTTGGGCGTCTCCTTCATGCAGGCTCAGTAGTCCCTCGCCGCCGGTCCGACCACCGGTCCGGCCCACGGTTAGTCTTGTGGAGCGCCCCGGAGATCCGCTCCACCCCGCCTGCGCTCGACAGAAACACTGCGACTATGATCACCCCACCCTTGATCACCAATTGCGGTTCCGACGAGATCCCGACCAGGTTCATGATGTTGACGATCGTCGCCAGCACGAAAACACCGATTACTGCGCTCAGCGGATCGCCCTTGCCGCCAAACAGCGAGGCGCCGCCCACCACGACTGCCGCGATTGCGTTCAGCTCGTCGCCACGCCCGACGAGGGAGCTGCCCTGCGTCAGTTCAGCCGCCGCCAGCAGCCCGGCCAGACCCGCCAGCAGGCCTGACAGCGTGTAGGTTACCAACAGGTCACGTCCGACCGGCAGGCCCGACAGGCGCGCCGCCTCGCGATTGCCGCCGATCGCGTATAAACGCCGTCCGAACACCGTAAAGCGGCTGCAGAAGCTCGCCACGGCCGTGACGCCCAGAAAGATCAGCACCGGATCGGCGATCCCGAACACGTGGCCATCGGAGAAGATCCTGATAAAATCGTTGTTGTCGATTTCAATCAGGCTTGAGGACTGGATGATGTAGCTCAGACCTTCGATCATGCTCATCATAGCAAGTGTGGCGATGAAGGGTGGGATCCGCATGGCTACGACCAGCACGCCATTAGCGACGCCCACGCCCCCGCAAATCAGCAATGTCAGCACCGAAGCCGGCACCGCACCCATGCCGCCACGTAGCAGCAGCGCCGATACCACAGTGGAGAACGCCAGGATTGATCCCACCGAGAGATCAATACCGCCGGTCAGGATGACGTAGAACTGGCCCACGGCTAGCAGCGCCACGATGGACGAGAAGTTGATCACGTTGCCTGCGTTGCGCGCGCTCAGGAAGTAGGGCGAGACGCAGCATCCGATCACCACGATCGCCAGCAGCACGAGCAGCAGGTAGCTCTTCGGCAGCAGTCGACGCAAACTCGCTACCGCCGAACCGTGGTCGGACCTTTCCGCTGTCGCTGCCGGCCCCGCGGCGCCGGTCGTCATCGGCTGTGTTCCCATCTGCGGCTCAGCTCCCTGCGATGTTGTTGTTTTACCCGCAACGGGCGATGATTGCGGCGTGCAAGTCCGCCTCTCGGTCCTGACGCAGTTCGGCTGTGATCCTGCCCTTCGTCATGACCAGCACGCGGTCGCACATCGTCGTTTCCGACACCTCGGAGCTGGCCACGATCACCGTGCCGCCCGCGCGGGCGAAGTCGCGGATCAGCTCATACATCTCTTCCTTGGCACCCACATCGACGCCGCGCGTCGGCTCATCGCAGATGAGCAGGCGCACTGAGCGCACCAGCCAGCGTGCCAGAATCGCCTTCTGCTGCGTGCCGCCGCTGAGCGTCTTCATGGCCTGCTCGACGCCGTAGATTCGCATTCCCATGCGTGTCGCGAGCGTCCGCGCGGCGTCGCGCTCGCGACGCTCGTTGATCACGGCCAAGCGGCTGAACATCGGCAGGCTGGCGACCGAGATGTTGGCGGCGACGCTGAGGTCCGGGATGAAGCCATGCGCCTTGCGATCCTGCGGCAGCAGACCGATGCCGAGCCCGATGGCGTCGCGCGGCGACCGGAAGCGGCACGGCCGGCCCTCGAACGAGATCGTGCCGCCCGTCGGCACCCGCGCGCCCGCGAGCAGGCTGACCAGCTCCGATTGGCCGCTCCCGACGAGGCCGGCGACGCCCAGCACCTCGCCTTCGTGGATGTCGAACGAGGCGTCCTCGACCTTGCCGGCCTCCGACAGGCCGCGGACCGACATCAGCACCCGGCCGGTGGACCCGCTCCCGAGCCGGGCGGCCGGATTGCCGCTGATCGCGGCTTCCGCCAACGATCCGCCGAGACCCTTGCCGAGCATCGCGGACACCACGTCGATCGGCTCGCTCTCGGCAGTCTCGATGTCGACCGCGTTGCGGCCGTCGCGCAGCACCGACACCCGGTCGCACAGGCTGTAGAGCTCCTCCATCCGGTGCGAGATGTAGAGCAGCGTCACGCCTTCGCGCGCGAGCCGGCGCAGCACCGCGAAGAGACGCTCGACGTCGGCATGCGGGAGCGTCGAGGTGGGCTCGTCGAGCAGGATCAGCCGCGCGTTCTTGCGAAGCGCCTTGGCGAGTTCGACCGCCTGCTGCTCGGCCACCGAAAAGTGCGCGACGGGCCGCCGCACGTCGAGATCGTAGCCGATCCGCGCGAGGGCTTCGCGCGAACGGACGACCATCTCGGACCAGTCCACCACGCGCGGGAACGCGCGGCGCGGCAGCGAGCCGAGGAAGATGTTCTCGGCGACCGAGAGTTGCGGCACCAGGCTGAGCTCCTGGTAGAGCGTCTGGATGCCGGCGTTCTGCGCGGCCTGCGGGTTCCGGACCCGCCGCAAGACGCCGCCGAGCGTGATCGTGCCGCTGTCCGGCGCTTCGGCGCCGGACAGGATCTTCACCAGCGTCGACTTGCCGGCGCCGTTCTGCCCGGCGAGCG
Organism: uncultured Acetobacteraceae bacterium; assembly: GCA_964249235.1. Taxonomy (GTDB): domain Bacteria; phylum Pseudomonadota; class Alphaproteobacteria; order Acetobacterales; family Acetobacteraceae; genus CAXTPV01. The sequence goes on from CAXUBM010000061.1 coordinate 3,371, forward strand.
CGTGGATGCTGCCGCGCCGCACCGACAGGTCGACGCCCTTCAGCGCCTGCACGCCGAGATAGCCCTTGGTGATGCCGACGATCCGGAGCTCGTCCGCCGGCCCGACCTCGCTCGCGCTCGCCGACATCGCCGCCTCCTAGACCGTCGCCGTCATCATGGGCCGGTCCAGCATCCGGTCCGCGGTCATGAAGGCGAGGGCCTGGATCGTCTGCGTCGGATTGTAGCCGTGGTAGCTCGGGAACTGCCCGCCGCCGATCACGAACAGGTTGTCGCACTCGTGCGAGCGGCCGAAGACATCGACGACCGACTGCGTCGGATCCTCGCCCATCCGGTGCGTGCCGCACTCGTGTGTCGACAGGTGGTACTTCGGCTTGGTGGTTTCCTCCCACCACGTCGTCAGGCCCATCTCCTGCGCGATCTTGCGCTTCTGCTTCAGCAGGAACTCGACGCCGCGCTCGTCCCATTCGCCCCAGCCATGCGTCATCCGGAGCGCCGGCTGGCCGTACTGGTCCCTGCGGTCCGGATCGAGATCGACATAGGTCTCGGTCGTCGGGATGTTCGCCGTCTGCGAATACATCGCCGTCACGCGGGTGTAGTTGTCGCGCATCCAGTCGCGCCAGCCCTTGCCCCAGCGCGGCGCGTCGGAGGGCATCGCGTGCGCGATCTCGAGCGGCTGGAAATCGCCCGACCAGCTGATGATCGGCGCGCCCCAGAGCACGGACCGGTCGTGATCGTGCGCGAGCTCGCCGCTGAAATCCTCGATTGCGGTTGACGCCACGAGCGGTCCCATATACGGGTTCGCGGTATCGGGCGTCAGTCCCATGAAGAAGCCGAAGGCATGGGTTGTGAGATGCTTCCCGACCTGCCCGCTCCGGTTGAGACCCGACGCGAGCATCAGTCGCGCGTTCTCGAGCGCGTAGCACGCCACCACGATCCGGTCCGCCTCGAGCTGCATCGGGCGACCCATCGGATCGAAGTAGGACACGCCGGTGGCCCGCCTGCCGTCCGCGCTCGTGTCGATCCGGTAGACGCGGCAGAATTCCATGATCTCGAGATTGCCGCTCGCGAGACCCGCCGGCAGCGACGCCACGTGCGTCGAGGTCTTGGAATTGTTGTGGCAGGGGAACGCGTGACAGAAGCCGCAGTAGGTGCAGCCGGGCCGACCGCGGAACGGCTCCGACGCGATCGCGGCCGCGGTCCGGAACGGGTGGAAGCCGAGCCGGGCGCAGGCGTCCGAGAAACGCTGGTCGGCCGGACCCTGCCGCAGCGGCGGCATCGGGTAGTCGCGCCGGCGCGGCGCTTCCCACGGATTGTCCTCGGCGCCGCCGCCGTCGAGAATGACATTGCCGCGTCCAGAGATGCCGAGCTCCCATTCGACGCGGTCATAGTAGGGCTCGAGGTCCTTGTAGCCGATCGGCCAGTCGACGACCGTGTGGTTCTCCGGAAGGGCGCCGGCGCCGAGCCGCTCCTCGATCAGGCTCCGCATCCGGAACTCGGCTTCGCGGAACCGCCAGCAGGCGCCCCCCCAATGGATCGAGCCGCCGCCGGTGCCGAGCGACGGCGGCAGATGCAGCGGATTGGCGGTCCCGAGCGGCCCGTCGACCCAGGGCAGCAGCGCCGACGCCTCGCCCGGCCGTTCGCGCCAGGTCATCGGGTCGGTCGTCATGTGGGGCACGATCGCGCCGCGCGCGTAGTACCGGATCTCGTCGAACTTCATGCGGAAGTCGTCGTCCGAATAGTGCGGGCCCTTGTCCATGCAGACGACGCGGGCGCCGTTCTGCGCGAGTTCGGAGGCGACGATCGCGCCGGACGCGCCGGCGCCGACCACGATCACGTCGATCTTGCGTGTCTGGCCCATCGTCAGGCTCCCTGGTTCCGCGTGAAGATTTCGTCGTCCGGCAGCCCGTCGAGGCTCTTGCGAAGATCGGCCAGGGTGCGGATCGGGATCTGCCGCCCGTCGTAGCCCTCCTTCATCTGTTCCGCCGTGTATCCCCACTGCACGCCAGGGAAACCGACCAGCTTCCAACCGACGGCGTTCCGGTTGCCGCCATAGGCCGGATCGCAGAGCATCCCCTCGAACGTATGCTCGCGGATGACGGCGAAGAACCGCTTGAGCACGCTGTCCGTCTCGGTGCCGTCCGCCGAGCGGTCGACCACGTGATCCGGGTGTTCGGCGCTGCTGTCGAAGTCGTAGTCGTCCTCGCCGACCGGCTTGCGCGCCGCCGCCCCCGGCCCTGCTTCCGGACCGAGGAAGCGTCGCACGATCGCGTCCTGTCGCTCGGCGTCGAGCTCGCCGAACAGGCCGCCATGGTGCCTGCGGCAGAACGCGTTGAGGTCGCGCACGCCGAGCCGATACACCTTCTGCAACCCGGTGCTGAAGCCGGCGAGCGCCCGGTCGATGTAGGTGGTGACGTCCGCGTCGGTGGCGCCGGCGCCCGCCGCGTCGCCGGGAACGATCCGCTCCACCACGGCCTCCACAGTGCGAGCCTCGAGATCGTTGAAGAACAACAGCGCGCCGCGTTCCGTCGCCGGGATCCCATTCTGTGCGTTCACCGCTTTCCTCCTTTGACGCTTCGCTTCGGCCTCGACCGACCGATCAGTCGTTGCTGGCCCGCACGTAGGTCTCGTCGGCCTTGTAGTACTGACGCGCGTCCGCGGGCGTCACGACCACGGTTTCCACGTAGTTCGTCTTCGAGGGACAGGCCTTTGGATCCTTGTCGTAACCCGCGACCGCCATCTTGATCGCGAGGACGGCCTGGTCCCAGGGCTGGTTCGATGCGTCCGCCTGGAGGGGACCGTTCGGCTGGTCGACCATCTCCTTGATCGAGTTCATGCCGCCGTCGTAGCTGCCTTCCAGGATGCCCTTGTTCCAGAGCCCCGCGTCCTTCAGCCCTTCGATGATGCCGCTCTGCATGACGTCGCTGAGACTGTCGACGATCTTCAGGTCGGGATTGGCCGTCGCCATGTCGCGGATCGGCCCGAGCGCCTTGTCGGGCTTCCACTCGCCCCACTTCACCGGCACTACGACAGTCTTGCCGTTCGGGTGGCCCTTCATCACGCCGTCGTAGCCCGACTTGAACCCGTTGAAGCGAAGGTCGCTGATGACGTCACCCGGGAAGCCGCCGATGCTGGCGAGCTTGATCGTGCCGCTGTCGCCCCACTTGGCCAGTGCCTTTTCGGCGATGACCTTGCCGGCCTTGGCCCCCGTCGCGAATTGATCCTCGGCGACGTAGCAGAAGATGTCCGGCACGAGCTTCGGGTTGAGGTTCGAGTTGACGGCCACGACGGGGATCCCGGCCCGCTTGAGGCTCCGGATCGACGACGACACGCCGATCGGGTCGTTCGCGTTGATCACGACGACGTCGGCGCCCCGGGTGATCAGGGTCTGCACGTCCTCGTTCTGGCGCGTGGTGTCTCCGTTCGCGTCGAGGACGATGAGCTTGGCCCCGAGCTTGTCGGCTTCGGCCTGCGCGCCCGCGATCATGGTCTTCCACCAGTCGCTTCCGCTCAGGCCGCGCTGGCTCCAGCCGATCACGAGGCTCTTTCCCGAACTCTTCCCGTCCGCGTGCGCCAGCGACGGCGCGCCGATCAGGAGCACGGCGAGCGCGATGCGGGCCCGCGTGGTCGCGCCCCGCCGCGCCCGGCTCTTCGACAGCGATCTTCCTTTGTCCATCTTAGCGTTTCCCCTTTGTCGTTGTTCGGGACCGGCCTCGTGCGGCGGGCCGGTCCTCGTCGTCTCAGGATGCCGACGGAAGGGTGAAGACGCCCCGCTCGACCAGGCGCTCGATGTTGCGGGCGCGCGTCTGCTCTTCCCGCTTCAGCCAGCCCTCGGACGGCGCCTCGTCGGCATACTGGTTCTTCGGGTAGATCGGCTGCTCGTAGATCGCGGCGTATTGTTCCGTCCGGAGATCCTTGAACTGGTTGTAGAGGCCGTTGGCCATCCGCATGCGGCGGAGGTGCTCGATGTCGATCGTCGTGGTCACGAAGCTGTCGCCCGACGTCCAGCCCTTCTGCTGCGCGACGATCTGTCCGCGATTGTTGACGATCATCGACTGGCCGCCGAACAGGTCGACGACCCCTCCGTCCTCCTGGATGTCGGGCCCGAGATTGGGGGCGACCACGTAGCACTGGTTGAACATCGCGTGGGCGCGGTTCTGCAGCTCCCACATGCCGTTCATCACCGCCGGTTCGATGAGCGTCGGGCGGATGATGATCTCCGCCCCGTTCATCGCGAGGCCGCGGGTGATCTCCGGGTAGACGCCCTCGTGGCAGATGCAGATGCCGATGTTCCCGATCTCGGTGCGCGCGACTGGGAAGATGGCATCCATCTTGTTCCCGTTGCCCTTCTTCTCGATCCACTGGTCCCAGTAGTCGTGCGGGTTGGAGTTCCCGAGCATGCCGCCCTCGTAGGCGTCGCTTGTGGCCTTGTAGCGCTTGTAGATGACCGCACCGGCCGGATCGATGATGAAGGCGACGTTGAAGTAGCGATCGGGGAAGTCTTCGTCGCTGACCATGTAAAGTTCGGCGGCGATGAAGATGCCGAGACGCTTCGCCGCTCGTGACAGCTCCTCGGTCTCGGGACCGGGGATGGTCATCGCGAATTCCTTCTCCTTCGCGCGATTGCCAGGCGTGTTCGCGATCATGCCCTGGATCGCCATTTCCGGGATCACGACAAGACGAGCCGGGAAGCCTTCCCAGCTGCCCACCATCATCGCCGTCTCCATGAAGCGGCAGATGCGCTTCACGTTCTCCAGCGCGTCGCCCCGCTTCCGCATCTGGAAGGTCCTCGGCGACAAGGCGACGACGGCGTACGGCTCGATCATTGGTGTCTCTCCCGGCATTTTTATCTGGTGCGCCTATGTTAGCGATCACAAAAATCGTCTGTCAACGGCTCTCGCGGAATCTCGTCTCGAGGCGAAATGGTGCTGCTGCGGTTTCTTTCTTCGCAAACTGTAGACCGCGGCGCAGTCGTGATCTTGAAGACTCCGCGAGAGCGGCGTCGGTGCAGGTCGGCTTCAGGACTGATCCGGAAATCTGCTTACTGGTTGTTCGCGCCAACATTGTGCGACGCAGCAAGGTGTGTGGTGGCGTGAGGGCACGTCCTTCAACCGAGATTGGAGCGCCCGTCGGCGCGAGCGCGCCCGCGCGCGTCGGCACGCTGGAAGCGATCCAGAACATCGGCGGCTCGCTCGGAGGTGCGCTGGCGCCCCTGTTGACCGGCGTTGTGGTCGAGGCGACCGGGTCGTTCCTGCCGGCGCTGTTCGGCGCGGCGGCGCTGTCGGTGCTTTCGGCGTTCGTCTACTGGCG
>CAXUBM010000062.1:0-8450 GCA_964249235.1 uncultured Acetobacteraceae bacterium
GGCGCTCGCCCCCTCCATCAACGAAGCGACCATTCGCCTGCTCACCCGGCACGGCTGCGAGGTGGTCGTCGCCGCCTCCGGCTGCTGCGGCGCCCTGACCCACCATCTCGGCAAGGGCGGCGAAGCCTACGCGAAGGTCAACATCGAAGCCTGGACGCAATCCGGCCCGCTCGACGCCATCGTCGTCAACGCCTCCGGCTGCGGCACGTCGGTCAAGGATTACGGCTTCATCTTCCGCGACGATCCCGCCTGGTCCGCCCGCGCCGCTCAGGTCTCGGCCATCACCCGCGACATCTCCGAGCTGCTGACGGAGATCGGCCTGAACCCGCCCACCACGCCCACGGGCCTGCGGGTCGCCTACCACAGCGCCTGTTCCCTCCAGCACGGCCAGCGCGTCGTCGGCGAGCCCAAGCGCCTCCTCGAGCAGGCCGGCTTCGACGTCGTCGACATCCCCGAAGGCCATCTCTGCTGCGGCTCCGCCGGCACCTACAACATCCTGCAGCCCGAGATCGCCGCGGCGCTGCGCGACCGGAAGGTCGCCAACATCGAGCGAACCCGTCCCGACTTGATTGCCGCCGGCAACATCGGCTGCATCACCCAGATCGCCACCGCGTCGCGTGTTCCGATCGTCCACACGGTGGAGCTCCTGGACTGGGCCACCGGCGGCCCCAGACCCCGGGGTGCAAAGGGCGGCTTGACGACCGTTGCTTGACGCATGGCCTTCGCGGGTCTAAGCCGCGCGCTTTCCGGAACGCGGGAGATGGAAGCCGTTCGGCATGGGCCAGCGGTTCCTGTCGCATGAACCGCGGTCCGCCACGCGAAGGAGCAAGCGGTGGCGAAGAAGATCGTCGGCTACATCAAACTGCAGATCCCGGCCGGAAAGGCGAATCCGTCGCCGCCGGTCGGTCCCGCGCTCGGTCAGCGCGGCCTGAACATCATGCAGTTCGTCAAGGAATTCAACGCGGCGACCCAGCAGATGGAGCCCGGCATGCCGGTGCCCGTCGTGATCACCGCGTTCGGCGACCGCACCTTCACCTTTGTCATGAAGACACCGCCCAACACCTACTACCTGATGAAGGCGGCCAAGGTGCAGAAAGGCAGCCCGACCGTCGGCAAGGGCACCACGATCGGCTCCGTCACCACGACCCAGCTGCGCGAGATCGCCGCGCAGAAGATGGTCGACATGAACGCCGATTCCGTCGAGGCGGCGGTCAGCATGCTCGCCGGCTCCGCCCGTTCGATGGGCCTCGCCGTGGTGGAGGGCTGACATGGCACACGACAAGCGCCTCAATCAGGCCTACGAGCGCATCGATCGCCAGAAGGCCTACGCGCTGGCCGAAGCCATCGCGCTCGTGCGCGGCAACGCGACCGCCAAGTTCGACGAAACGGTCGAGATCTCGATGGCGCTCGGCATCGATCCCCGCCATGCCGACCAGATGGTTCGCGGCCTGCTGAGCCTGCCGCGCGGCACCGGCAAGACCCTGCGCGTCGGCGTCTTCGCCCGTGGCGCCAAGGCCGAGGAGGCGACCGCCGCCGGCGCCGACGTGGTCGGTGCCGATGACCTGGCCGAGAAGGTGCAGGCCGGCGACATCGGCTTCGACCGCTGCATCGCCACGCCCGACATGATGGCGCTCGTCGGCCGCCTCGGCAAAATCCTGGGCCCGCGCGGCCTGATGCCCAATCCTCGTCTCGGCACGGTAACGATGGACGTTCGCGGCGCGATCACTGCCGCCAAGTCCGGACAGGTCGAGTATCGCGCCGAGAAGGCGGGCATCGTTCACGCCGGGGTTGGCAAGGCGAGCTTCGATCCCGACGCGCTGCGCGAGAACATCCTCGCCTTCGTCGACGCGATCCAGAAAGCCAAGCCGACGGGTGCGAAGGGGACCTACCTCAAGCGCGTTTCGCTGAGCTCGACGATGGGCCCCGGTGTTTCGGTGGACGTCGCCTCGCTCACGGCGGCCGCGGCCTGAGGAACACGCGCGAGATTCGCCGCCCCTGAGCGGGCGGCGCGCAGGAGGGCGTTCCTTATGCGGACCGCTTCTCCGACCTGTCCGAGACCGCACGTGAACCGCCGGGCGACCGGCGGCCTTAAATCCGGGACACCGGAGCGCGCGGGAGACGGGGTCGGGACCCTGGTGGTTCCTTCTTCCGGACAGGCGAACCGGGCGCAAGCCCATGGGAACCGGCCCGCCATGCCTCGGCATGGAGGACCAACAACGGAGACGGAATTTGGACCGTACGGAGAAGCGCGAGTTCGTCGCGATGCTCGCCGCGGTCTTCGCCGAGACGTCGATGGTCGTCGTCACCCGCAATGACGGGATGACGGTCGCCCAGGTGACCGATCTGCGCAGACGCATGCGGGCAGCGGGCGCGAACTACAAGGTCGCGAAGAACCGCCTGGCCAGTCTGGCTCTGGATGGGACCCGATTCGATGGCATCGCGCCGCTGCTGAGGGGACCGACCGCGCTGGCGTGGTCGGCAGACCCCGTGGCCGTGGCGAAGGCTGCCACCGAGTTCGCCAAGACCAACGAGAAGCTCGTCATCCTCGGCGGAGCGCTCGGAGCCCAGACGCTGAATGCGGATGGGATCCGGGCACTGGCCGAGTTGCCGTCGCTGGACGCCTTGCGCGCGCAATTGCTGGGGCTGCTCGCAGCACCGGCCACGCGTCTCGCCGGCGTCATCGCGGCACCCGGTGGCGGGCTGGCGCGGGTCATTGGCGCCTATGCCAGGAAGGATGAAGCCGAGGCGGAGGCAGAGGCGGCGTGACCGCCTCGTCAAGCGAAAAGTGACGCCGGAGTCTTGGAACCGGCTTGCAAGTCCCGCACCAGGGTTTAGATAGGAGAATATCGAATGGCTGATTTGTCAAAGATTGTCGACGAGCTGTCGACGCTGACCGTCCTCGAGGCGGCTGAGCTGACGAAGCTTCTCGAGGAGAAGTGGGGCGTGTCCGCAGCGGCTCCGGTTGCCGTGGCGGCAGGGCCCGCCGGCGGCACCGCGGCACCGGCGGCACCGGTCGAGGAACAGACCGAGTTCACCGTTGTCCTCGCCAAGGCCGGCGAGAAGAAGATCAACGTCATCAAGGAAATCCGCACCATCACCGGCCTCGGCCTTAAGGAGGCCAAGGATCTGGTCGAGGGCGCGCCCAAGACCGTCAAGGAGGGCGTGAACAAGGATGAGGCCGCAAAGCTGAAGAAGCAGCTCGAAGACCAGGGCGCAGCCGTCGAGGTGAAGTGATCCTCGTGACGGACCGTCCTTCGGGACGAACTATATCTGACTGATTGGGCGGGCGGAAACCGACTTTGGCTTCCGCCCATCCGCCGTTGAGAAGTGGGGCAAGGCAGCATGAATGCAGTGAGCAGGTCGTTCACGGGCCAGAAGCGGATCCGCAAGAGCTTCGGCCGCATCGCCGAAATCGCCCCGATGCCCAACCTGATCGACGTCCAGCGCGCGTCCTACGAGGGCTTCCTGCAGAAGGACCTCGCTCCCGACAGCCGCACCCAGACCGGGCTTCAGGAGGTGTTCCGCTCGGTCTTTCCGATCAACGATTTCGCCGGTCGCGGCCGCCTGGAGTTCGTCTACTACGAGCTCGAGGAGCCGAAGTACGACGTCGAGGAATGCATCCAGCGTGGGCTGACCTACGCGGCGCCGCTCAAGGTGATCCTCCGCTTGATCGTCTGGGACGTCGACGAGGACACCGGCTCGCGCTCGATCCGCGACATCAAGGAGCAGCCCGTCTACATGGGCGACATGCCGCTGATGACCGACAACGGGACCTTCATCATCAACGGGACCGAGCGGGTCATCGTCAGCCAGATGCACCGTTCGCCCGGCGTGTTCTTCGACCACGACAAGGGCAAGACCCACTCGTCCGGCAAGTTCCTCTTCGCCGCTCGCGTCATCCCCTATCGTGGCTCCTGGCTCGACTTTGAGTTCGACAGCAAGGATCTCGTCTACGTCCGCATCGACCGCAAGCGTAAGTTGCCGGTCACCACCCTGCTCTACGCGCTCGAAAGCGAGTCGTCGGCCAGCCAGCGTGCCGCCAAGATCGCCGAGGGCGGCGACGTCGAGAGTCTGGACGTCCGCGGCATGGACGACGAGGACATCTTGGGCATGTTCTACGGCCAGGTGGTCTTCGCCCGTACGCCCAAGGGATGGGCGCGCCCGTTCGATCCCGATGCGTTTCGCGGCATGAAGCTGCTCGAGCCTCTGGTCGACGCCGACAGCGGCGAGATCGTCGCCGAAGCCGATGCCAAGCTGACGTCGCGCATGACCCGCCGCATTGCCGAGAAGACGCGCGAGGTCCTCGTCGGCCGCGCCGACCTGCTCGGCCGCTTCATGGCGCTGGATCTGGTGAACGAGGCGACCGGTGAGATCCACGCCGAGGCCGGCGAGGAAATCACCGAGGCGCGCCTCGCGGCGCTGGAGGAGATGGGGATCGACCGTCTGCCCACGCTCGCCGTCGACGGCCAGAACGGCCCCTGGATCCGCAACACGCTTGCCGTCGACAAGAACACCTCGCGCGACGACGCGCTGGTCGACATCTACCGCGTCATGCGTCCCGGCGAGCCGCCCACCCCCGACACCGCCGAAGCCCTGTTCCGCGGCCTGTTCTTCGATCCCGATCGCTACGACCTCTCGTCCGTCGGCCGCGTGAAGATGAACATGCGCCTCGGTCTCGAGGCCGACGACACCGTCCGCATCCTGCGCAAGGAGGACATCCTGCGCACGGTCAAGGTCCTCTGCGAGCTCAAGGACGGCCGCGGCACCATCGACGACATCGACAACCTCGGCAACCGGCGCGTGCGCTCGGTCGGCGAGCTGATGGAGAACCAGTACCGCGTCGGCCTGCTCCGGATGGAGCGCGCGATCCGCGAACGCATGGGCTCGGTCGACATCGACACCGTGATGCCGCACGACCTCATCAATGCCAAGCCGGCGGCCGCCGCCGTGCGCGAGTTCTTCGGCTCGTCGCAGCTCAGCCAGTTCATGGACCAGACCAATCCGCTTTCCGAGGTCACCCACAAGCGCCGCCTTTCGGCTCTCGGCCCGGGCGGTCTGACCCGCGAGCGCGCCGGCTTCGAGGTCCGTGACGTCCATCCGACCCATTACGGCCGCATCTGCCCGATCGAAACTCCCGAGGGCCCCAACATCGGCCTGATCAACAGCCTGGCCACCTACGCCAAGGTCAACAAATACGGCTTCATCGAGACGCCCTACCGCCTGGTCAAGGACGGCGTCCTCCAGGACGGCTGGAAATATCTTTCCGCGATGGAGGAGGAACGCCTCGTCGTCGCCCAGGCCGACGCTCCGCACGACGAGGGCGGCCGCCTGACGGACGAGTTCGTCTCCGTCCGCCGTTCCGGCGACTTCCGCCTCGTCAAGCCGGAGGATGTGACGGCCTGCGACGTGTCGCCGCGCCAGCTCGTCTCGGTCGCTGCCGCCCTGATCCCGTTTCTCGAGAACGACGATGCCAACCGCGCGCTGATGGGCTCGAACATGCAGCGCCAGGCGGTGCCGCTGATCAAGTCGGACGCGCCGCTCGTCGGCACCGGCATGGAGGCCGCGGTCGCCCGTGACTCCGGGGCGACCATCGTCGCCCGCCGCGCCGGCGTCGTCGATCAGATCGACGGCGCCCGCATCGTCGTGCGCGCCACCACCGATGATGGTGCCACCGAGGGCGTCGATATCTATCGCCTGCGCAAATACATGCGCTCCAACCAGTCGACCTGCATCAATCAGCGCCCGCTGGTCCGGGTCGGCGACAACGTCGCCGCCGGCGACATCATCGCCGACGGGCCTTCGACCGAGCTCGGCGAACTGGCGCTTGGCCGCAACGTGCTCGTCGCCTTCATGCCGTGGAACGGCTACAACTTCGAGGACTCGATCTTGATCTCCGAGCGCATCGCTCGCGACGATGTCTTCACCTCCATTCACATCGAAGAATTCGAAGTGATGGCGCGCGACACCAAGCTCGGCCAGGAGGAGATCACCCGCGACATTCCCAATGTCGGCGAGGAGGCTCTTCGCAACCTCGACGAAGCCGGCATCGTCTATGTCGGCGCCGAGGTGAATCCGGGCGACATTCTCGTCGGCAAGGTCACGCCCAAGGGCGAGAGCCCGATGACGCCGGAGGAGAAGCTCCTTCGCGCCATTTTCGGCGAAAAGGCGTCCGACGTCCGCGACACCTCGCTCAAGCTGCCGCCCGGCACCACCGGCACGATCGTCGACGTCCGCGTCTTCAACCGCCGCGGCGTCGACAAGGACGAGCGCGCGATGGCGATCGAGCGTGCCGAGGTCGAGCGTCTGGCCAAGGACCGCGACGATGAGCGCGCCATCCAGGAACGCTCGTTCCTCAACCGGATGCGCGAGAAGCTGCTCGGCGAGAAGGCCGGCGCCGGCTTCAAGGGCATCAAGTCCGGCACCGTGATCACCGAAGAGGTGCTCGCCGAGCATCCGCGCGGCGCTTGGCGCAACATCCCCGTCACCTCCGACCAGGTCACCGCCGAGATCGAGGTGCTCAAGCGCGAGTTCGACGCCGCCGTCTCCCGCCTGCAGGAACGCTTCGACGGCAAGGTCGAGAAGCTGCAGCGCGGCGACGAGCTGCCGCCGGGCGTGATGAAGATGGTCAAGGTCTTCGTGGCCGTGAAGCGCAAGCTGCAGCCCGGCGACAAGATGGCCGGCCGTCACGGCAACAAGGGTGTCGTCTCGCGCGTCACGCCGGTCGAGGACATGCCGTTCCTCGAGGACGGCACGCCCGTCGACCTGGTCCTCAATCCGCTCGGCGTGCCGTCGCGGATGAACGTGGGTCAGATCCTCGAAACCCATCTCGGGTGGGCCTGCGCCAACATCGGCCGCCAGGTCGGCGAGCTCGTCGACGAGTATCAGCGCAGTGGTCAAGCTCGCCAGGAACTGCTCGACCGGCTCAAGGAAATCTACGGCGACGCCGTCTACTCCGACGAGATCGCCCAGATGTCGGAGAGCCAGCTGATCGAGCTCTGCGGCAACCTGCGCAAGGGCATCCCGATCGCCACTCCGGTCTTCGACGGCGCCAGCATGAACGACATCGAGGAAATGCTCACCCGCGCCGGCCTCGACACGTCCGGCCAGGTGACGCTCACCGACGGCCGCACCGGCGAGCATTTCGAGCGCCGCGTCACGGTGGGCTACATCTACATGCTCAAGCTGCATCACCTGGTCGACGACAAGATCCACGCTCGCTCGATCGGGCCCTATTCGCTCGTCACCCAGCAGCCGCTGGGCGGCAAGGCGCAGTTCGGCGGCCAGCGTTTCGGCGAGATGGAGGTGTGGGCCCTCGAAGCCTACGGCGCTGCCTACACGCTGCAGGAAATGCTGACGGTGAAGTCCGACGACGTGTCGGGCCGCACCAAGGTCTACGAAGCCATCGTGCGCGAGCAGGACGACTTCGAGGCCGGCATCCCCGAAAGCTTCAACGTGCTGGTCAAGGAGTTGAAGTCCTTGGGCCTCAACGTCGATCTTGAGCAAGGCGCCACGTAAGGCCAGGGGCTTTGCCCCTGGACCTCACTGGGGGCAGCACCCCCAGACCCGCGGGACGTTGAGTTTTGGTTTCCAAAGGCACGGCCTTTGGCGGGGTCAAGGGGCGGCGCCCCTGGCCTTTAATCGGAGGGACACCCGATGAACGAACTGATGAAGATCCTCGGCCAGACCGGCCAGGCGATGACCTTCGACCAGATCAAGATCCAGATGGCGTCCAGCGAGCAGATCCGCTCCTGGTCCTACGGCGAGATCAAGAAGCCCGAGACGATCAACTACCGCACCTTCAAGCCCGAGCGCGACGGCTTGTTCTGTGCCCGTATCTTCGGCCCGATCAAGGATTACGAGTGCCTGTGCGGCAAGTACAAGCGCATGAAGTTTCGCGGCATCATCTGCGAGAAGTGCGGCGTCGAGGTCACGCTGGCCAAGGTCAGGCGCGAGCGCATGGGGCATATCGAGCTCGCCAGCCCCGTCGCCCACATCTGGTTCCTCAAGTCCCTGCCGAGCCGCATCGGCCTGATGGTCGACCTCACGCTCAAGGAGCTCGAGAAGATCCTGTATTTCGAGAGCTACGTCGTTCTTGAGCCGGGATTGACCGATCTCAAGCTGCATTCGCTGCTCACCGAAGACCAGCTGATGGCCAAGCAGGACGAGTTCGGCGACGACGGCTTCAAGGCTGGCATCGGCGCAGAGGCAATCAAGCAGATCCTGCAGAACATCGACTGCGACGCCGAGAAGGTACATCTCCGCGCCGAGCTCAAGGACACCAACTCGGAGGCCAAGCGCAAGAAGCTGGTCAAGCGCCTCAAGCTGATCGAGGCCTTCTCCGAATCCGGCGCCAAGCCGGAATGGATGATCCTCGATGTGGTTCCGGTCATTCCACCCGAGCTGCGCCCCCTGGTGCCGCTCGACGGCGGCCGCTTCGCCACCTCCGACCT
>CAXUBM010000063.1:0-1610 GCA_964249235.1 uncultured Acetobacteraceae bacterium
GAAGACCACGTTCGTCAAGCTGCTGCAGCGGCTCTACGACGTGGGCGGCGGCCGGATCACGATCGACGGGATCGACATCGCGAGCGTGGCGCAGGCGAGCCTGCGGGCGCAGATCGCGATCGTGCAGCAGGAGCCGCTGCTGTTCCATCGAACGCTGGCGGAAAACATCGCCTATGGGCGGCCCGGAGCACGGCTGGACGAGGTGATGGAGGCGGCGCGGCTGGCCAACGCCGCGCCGGTCATCGAGCGGCTGCCGCGCGGCTATGCGACGCTGGTGGGCGAGCGAGGGGTGAAGCTGTCGGGGGGCGAGCGGCAGCGGGTGGCGATCGCGCGCGCGTTCCTGTCGGGCGCGCCGATCCTGGTGTTCGACGAGGCGACGTCAAGCCTGGACAGTCAAGCGGAAGCGCTGATCCAGGAGGCGATGGAGCGGCTGATGCAGGGGCGGACGGTGCTGGTGATCGCGCACCGCTTGTCGACGGTGCGCACGCTGGATCGGATCCTGGTGTTCCGGTACGGGCGAATCGTCGAGGACGGGCGGCACGACGCGCTGCTCGATCGGGAGGGCGGACTGTATCGCGGCCTCTTCGAGCACCAAGCGTTGGGGCTGGTTCCTGCAGAGTGAGTGCAACTTACAACTGCTAACGGATTGTTCGGAAATGCTGTCGATGATCGTCGGTCTCGGAATGAGGCGGATCGATGCAGGAGCGCGCGTTGCGCGACATACTCGCTCGCTGTGGCCGACTGGCGCGGCCGGTGGAGTGGCTGAGGAGCGACGACGACCTGCACGAGGCGGGGCTGACGGACCATGCCGCAGCGGCGATCGCGGGTGCCATCGAGAGTGCGGCGGGGGTGGTGTTTCCGACGGCGTTGCGGACGGAGCGGTCGTTCGGGAGCATCTCGGTGCTGCTCGACACGGTGGAGTGGCTGGAGCGCTGTGCCAGCCGATGAGCGTTGCGCCCCAACGCGCGGGGCAGCTCCCCGCCCGTCAGACGTCGGCGAGCATGGGGCCGAGAGGGCGGCCGCCGAAGAGGTGAACATGGAAATGGGGGACTTCCTGGCCGCCGTTCGGCCCCATGTTGGCGAGCAGGCGGTAGCCCGCGTCCTCTAATCCGAGCTGTCGTGCCACGGCGCCCACAGCGCGGATGAAGGCGGCGATTTCGGCATCGCCCGCCTTGGCCGAGAAGTCGGCGAAGGAGACATAAGGACCCTTCGGGATCACCAGGACGTGGGTGGGCGCCTTGGGGGCGATGTCCTCGAAGGCGAGGACGTGATCGTCCTCGAAGATGGTCCGCGCGGGGATGTCGCGGCGCAGGATGCGGGCGAAGATGTTGCGGTCGTCGTACTCACCCAGGCCGCTGACTGCCATCGGTCTGCTCCGTGGTTGCGTGAACGAGAGGGCGGGAGGCTTTCTCGTCGATGCCGCTGGTGCCCTCGCGGCGGCGTAGTTCCGCCCAGACCTGCTCGGGGCGGACGCCCTGGTCCACCCAAAGCACGACGAGATGGTAGAGCACGTCGGCGGCTTCGCCGATCAGCTTCTTGCGGGCGCCGGCGACCCCGTGGGTGGGGCACGAGCAGGGCGCCGGGCCGAGTGTTTGAGGGGCCTGGGGGGG